>JALWKG010000214.1 GCA_027081565.1 Helicobacteraceae bacterium | reverse complement strand
CACGTGTATCGGTGTTCCGTTCAAACCGTTATTTTTCTGCGCAAGCGATCAATGACGAAACTGCTACAACATTGGCATCTATTCACTCTAAGGCTTCTGGTCTTAAGGCGAACAAAGTAGACGCTGCTAAGTTGGCAGAGCAATTTGCTGCAAATCTTAAAGCTGCGAACATCACTGAAGTTGTATTTGACCGTAACGGTTACCAGTACCACGGTGTTGTAGCTGCTTTCGGTGATGCACTTCGTGCTAACGAAATTAAGTTCTAGGGGCTGATGATGAGTACTATCAATAGAGAAGACTTCGAAGAGTCGATCGTAAACATCGGTCGTGTAACCAAAGTTGTAAAAGGTGGACGTCGTTTCCGTTTTACTGCACTTGTTGTTGTCGGTGACAAAAACGGTACTGTAGGGTACGGTGTAGGTAAAGCGAAAGAGGTTCCAGACGCTATTCGTAAAGCAGTAGATGAAGCATTCAAGAACTTGACAACTGTTAAGATCAAGGGTACTACTATTGCTCACGATATTGAGCACAAATTTAACGCTAGTCACGTATGGATGGCTCCAGCATCAGAAGGTACAGGTGTTATCGCCGGTGGCGCATTGCGTCCAGTACTTGAACTTGCTGGTATCCAGGATATCTTGACTAAGTCTATTGGCTCAAACAATCCAAATACTGTTGTACGTGCTACTGTTGAAGCACTTGCAAGAATGAAAGGATAGAAAATGGCATTAGAAAACTTAACACCTGCCGCTGGTTCTACTCACGCTCGTAAGCGTGTAGGCCGTGGTCAAGGTTCAGGCATGGGTAAAACATCTACTCGTGGTCAAAAAGGTCAAAAATCTCGTACAGGTTACAAGCGTAAGCGTAACTTCGAGGGTGGACAGACTGTATTGGCAAAACGCCTACCAAAAATCGGTTTCTTCTCTCGTGTAACGAAACCTGTAAGTATCAACGTAGAGAAGGCACCGAAAGTTGTCGCTCTTGCTGAGATTACAGTAGAAGCAATCCGTGAAGTATATAATCTTCCAAAATCAGTAACTCGCGTTAAGCTTGTTGGTGCTTCTGCAAAAGATTTAGCTTCTAAGATCAAAGACGAAAACGTTACTACAACTGGCAACTAAATGAACCAGCAACTAGTAAACAAGATCTTAATTACGATCGGTTTTCTTTTTATCTACCGTCTACTGGCATACGTGCCGGTACCCGGTGTTGATACAGCGGTAATCGCCTCTTTCTTCGACTCCCATCAATCTGACGCCCTTGGACTTATGAACATGTTTAGTGGTAATGCAGTTGAACGACTCTCAATTATTTCACTTGGTATTATGCCTTATATCACCGCCTCAATCATCATGGAACTGCTTGCAGCGACATTCCCTACTTTGGGTCAGATGAAAAAAGAGCGTGATGGTATGGTGAAATATATGCAGATTATTCGTTATGCAACCATTGCTATTACTATTGTTCAAGCGATTGGTGTCAGTATTGGTCTACAGAGCTTGACGGGACCTGATGGTTCGAGCGCGATCCTGACAGACCACACAACATTTATTATTGTCTCTGCTTTCTCTATGCTTGCAGGAACGATGTTACTGATGTGGATTGGTGAGCAGATCACTCAGAGCGGTATTGGTAACGGTATCTCTTTGATTATCTTTGCAGGTATTGTCTCTGGTATTCCTTCTGCTATTGGTCAGTCTATTTCGATGGTCAATGAAGGTGCAATGAGCTTTATTACGGTACTGGCTATTTTGGCTCTTATCTTGGCAACAGTAGGTACGATTATCTACGTTGAACTCGGTGAGCGTCGTGTACCTGTAACGTATGCAAAAAAGACAATGATGCAAAACCAAAATAAGCGTGTAATGAACTACATTCCTATTAAGGTAAACCTTTCTGGTGTTATTCCAGTTATCTTTGCTTCAGCGATCTTGATGTTCCCAATGACGGTACTATCTAGTAGTACCAACCCAACCATACAAGCGATTGCTGATGTGTTGAATCCAAACAGTTATTTCTTTAACTTCTTGACCTTTGCCTTTGTTATCTTCTTTGCGTTTTTCTACGCATCTATTGTCTTTAATGCAAAAGATATCTCAGACAACTTAAAGCGTCAGGGTGGATTTATTCCTGGAGTACGTCCAGGTAAAAGCACAGCAGAGTTTCTTAATGAAACGGCATCTCGTTTGACGATCACAGGTGCACTCTACCTTGGTCTTGTGGCAACACTGCCATTTATGATCATTAAGGGTATGGGTGTTCCTTTCTTTTTCGGTGGTACTGCCGTCCTTATCGTAGTTCAAGTAGCCCTTGACACTATGCGTAAGATCGAAGCTCAGATATATATGAGTAAGTACGAAACTCTTTCAGCGGTCGGTCTATAAACATGGCCATCGCTATTCGAAAGAATGTCGAAATCGATAAACTTCGCGCTGCTAACAAAATTGTAGCCGGAGCCTTAAATCTACTGCGTGAAAACACAAAAGTAGGTGCTTCTTTACAAGAGCTTGATGCGATGGCGGAAGATTATATCCGCTCGCATAAGGCACTTCCTTCGTTTAAAGGCCTTTACGGATTTCCCAATGCAGTATGTACCTCTCTTAATGAAGTGATTATTCACGGTATTCCGACAGACTACAAACTACAAGAGGGTGATGTTATCGGTTACGACATCGGAACAAAATTACAGGGATACTACGGCGACGCAGCTATCACTGTTGGGGTGGGTAAAATCAGTGAAGAAGATGAGGCGCTCATTGCCTGTGCTAAAGATACACTTTATCATGCGATAGAAAATATCAAGCCGGGTATGCGTTTTAAAGAGCTTAGCTTTTTGATGCAGGAGTTTATTCGTGGTCGTGGTTATGAGCCGCTTCGTGACTTTTGTGGTCACGGTATTGGTAAAGCACCTCACGAAGATCCTCAAATTCCTAACTACCTTGATGGCGGTTCTCCTAAAGCGGGACCCAAAATCAAAAACGGTATGGTCTTCTGCCTTGAGCCGATGATCTGCCAAAAAGAGGCAAAGCCTGTTATCTTGAGTAACGGGTGGGACGTAACGAGTACAGATGGCCTACGCGGGTCACATTATGAACATACTGTAGCTGTCATTGGCGGCAAAGCAGAAATACTTTCACAAGGATAATTCATGGCAAAATCAGACGTCATTGAAGTTGATGGGAAAATAGTTGAAGCACTGCCGAATGCCACATTCCGCGTAGAGCTTGATAACGGTCACGTAATTTTATGTCATATCGCAGGTAAGATGCGTATGCACTATATTAAAATTCTTCCAGGAGACAAGGTGAAGCTTGAGCTTACACCTTACTCTTTAGACAAGGGTCGCATCACTTATCGCTATAAATAACGATAGTTTTGTTCAGCTTAAGCAGATCGCTTAGCTGACCGTATTCACTTCTCTCCATATATAATTCGCTATAATCCTCTTTATGATAATCCGTAAAAAATTCAAATTTGAAAATGCCCACGTTGTTCGCGGTTGCAGTTCAGAACGTTGTCGATCCTCTCTTCATGGCCACTCTTATATTGTAGAAGTCCTTTTTGAGTCCAATTTTCTAGACAATGGTCAAATGGTTTATGACTTTGGTCTGATGAAGCAAAACATGAAAGATCTTATAGACAGTTTTGATCATGC
>JALWKG010000213.1 GCA_027081565.1 Helicobacteraceae bacterium | reverse complement strand
TTCAATTACAACTTTAAATCAATACAACCTAATTCTTATTCTATACAAGTATTATTTCATAGAAAATATACCATTGGGTATCTTTTCTATCTGCTTATATATCTATTTCTATGTTACATGTAATTATCATTACATACAGTCCATATCATATGTCGTATTATTGAATGCAGACTAAATCAGATCCATTACCTGTTTTGTTATCTTTGACCTTGATTATCATCTCCATTTTGCTATAATGAACCTTATTTACGAAGGGTGTCCGTGTTTAGGTATTTTTTTCTTTTTTTCTTTTTATTGACAACTCTTTATGGATATCATGATGATTCGATCGAGCGTGTTTGCAATGAGTTGAAACTTGTTCCTGCTTCTAAAGCAATTGTCCAGTGGGAACGGGTCTTTAGCGATGAAAGTAGAAAAAAACGTTACCACATCGATCAACTTTCGCCAAAAGTACAGATACTGTTAAAACAGTACTTATTAGATCATGCTGCTGACTCATCTCAGCCAATGGTACCAGGGTTATGATGATGAGATCTTTTTTTACCTTGCTTTTTATGCCATGTTTTTTACTTGCAGCTTCTTATGAAAAACGTATAAAAACACTTGAAGCACGTATACATCAATTAGAGTACGATCATAATATCTCGACTCTTATGATCAATGATATCCAGATCGTTGTAGACGAAGTCGAGAAAAAGTCGTTTACAGATATTGTTGATTTTACACCTGAAGTGAGGCTTCGCTTTGACAAGATGCAATACAAGGTTGGTGATTTTGAATCGCAGCATGACCCTTTGAGTGCGAGTGACAATAGAGAGAACATTAATAAAGATTTCGATATTGCATCTTCAGTACGTTTTCGTTTAAATATGAATGCTAAACTGTTTGATAAGCTGCAGTTTCATGGCCGTTTGGTCTTTCAACATTCAACACAGTCCAACGAACGCCTCTGTATCCTTTCCAAAGAGATCAAGTCCTCCGGGTCGGTAAGCGGTGTTGATTTTGATCGGGCTTATTTTGATTATCTGCTTAATGGCGGTTCTGAGTACCCGGTAATATTTAGTTTTGGCGTGTTACCTACTTCGGGTGGTACACCATTGCAATATGCCGAAGTGCGTGCTAGACAGTCTGTATTTCCTGCATTGGTCTTTGATATGGACAGTTACGGTGTTATCTTTACGTCTAAATTAAACACGTTGTTCTCTCAGGAGACTTTTCTAAGAGCGGTGATCGCACAGGCTTATACTCTCGATCCTAATATATACCCTTATCAATGTAATCGTGAGACCATAGACAATGCTGATATCTATGGTCTTTACCTTGATACCCATTTTACAAGGAACTCACTGTTTAGTATTGGTGTCAACCTCTTGGACAATTTAAAAGCGCATCCTTACCTGGGGCCAGATGTCGATGCAGAAAATTCTAAAATATTGGGAACGATCGTTACCGTTGGTGCCGGTATAGATGTATCCAATGTCAACAACAGCGGCGTAAAGATGTTTCTGCATTCTGCCTTGTCTCATGGACATAGCAATGGCAATGAAGAGAATAATGGTACAAGGGGTGTTGCTGTTGGAAACTTTACAAACTCATCTTATGCTGATGGTCCTTTAGTAGAAGATTTAGGTTATGCACTCTACAGTGGTCTGTTGTATGAACTATCCAAATCTTTGACGCTTGGTGCTGAATATAATTATGGCAGCGAGTATTGGTTCGCTGCAACACAAGGTGCGGAAGATATGTATAACAAACTGGCTACAAGAGGTCATGTCGGTGAAGGGTACGTTATCTGGAACTTGAACCGTTACTTCTTTACTAAAGTGGGTTATATGTATACCAAAGAAGAATATACAGGTTCAGGTTGGCATTTTGGAATACCAATACCTAAGGGTGGTATTCAACAGGTTGGCTATATCCAACTGAATGCGAGCTTCTAGATGTCTTTACGTATCAGCAACTATATACTTATACTCTTTGCTATTTTTTTATTTCTGATTCCCCTTTATATTGGTAACAGTGCTATGCGCAATTCCACCAAGATCATTGAGAATATACAAGAAGAGTTGCTGGATATGGTTGAGTTGACCTATCAGATAGAACATAATGTTTACAAACATAGAAATGCGCTATTGCAGAAGATCATTACCAATCAGTCAATTGATCTTGAGATCGAAGGTTTTGACCTGGAGGAGAATATCGATTTACTGAACCTTACCGCTGAACGTACAAATAATAAGGAATTGAATCGTCTTCTAAACCGTCTCCATAAAAGGATAGTAGCTTTTAGGTATGTTGAAGAGTCTCTGGTAGAAGCATTTGACAGCGGTAATAAAGAGGACTTTGAAGATGCTTTGATTGGTTACAGCAGTGTGGCCCGAAAAGTTACAAGTGATGTTGAAGAGCTTCAGGACCTTAGTGGCATCTATTTAAATCAGGCTATTGCACAGGTACGAGAAGCCAGTGCTGAAGCAAAAGAGAATATCATATATTCTGTCTTTGGCGGGATATCACTACTGCTGTTCGCCTTTTACTCTATGCAGCGTATTAATGCTAAATTGCGCGAACAGACTGAACGTGCCTTGTGTGCAGAAGCTGAACAGAAAAAACTGCAGCAAAAACTTCAAAATTATTCGCTTGATCTGGAACGGGATGTTGCCAAAAAGACAGAAGAACTAGAGTACCGCTATTATCATCATCCGTTGACACAGCTTCCAAATCGTCACCGCCTTATAGAAGATATTAAGACCATGGGCAGTGTCAACATGGCTCTTTTTAACCTTGACAAGTTTCAGGAGTTCAATGACTACTTTGGAGAGGAGTTGGGGAATATTGCTATTAAAGAGATGGCGATGTTTTTGGTTGAGAATACTCCTGAATCCTGTGCCCTTTATCATGTCAATGGAGACGAATTTGCACTCTTAAGCAGTAAGGTCCGGGTTAAAGAGGAGTTTAATGAAGGAATTAGAGGTCTTCAAAAGAGCTTGAATTCCAAACAGTTCAGATATGGAGATGAAGTCTATATCCTTATGGCGAGTGTCGGTATTGCTTCGAGCAGTGTGAATCAACTGGCTTGTGCCGATATTGCACTCAAAGCCGCTAAAAAACATCATACGGGCCTGGCGATCTATAATAGTTCCATGAAAATGGAACAGACCTATGAAGATAATCTCTACTGTTCTAAAAAACTGGTCTTTGCTATGGACCATGACAAGATCCTTCCTTTCTATCAGCCCATTGTTTCGCTAAAGGACAGCTCTCTGCCTATAAGGCATGAAGGACTCGCCCGTATGATAGAAGAAGATGGTACGGTCACTGCGCCTTATCAGTTTATTGACATTGCAAAACGTCTGCGTCTCTATCCGCAAGTTACCCGTACCATGTTCTACAAGATCTTAGAGACGATCAAAAACGAAAAAGTTGCGGTCTCTATTAATCTTTCTGTGGATGATATGAACAATAATGATATTGTGAAGATGATTATAAATGCATTGAGCTCTTTTGAACATAATAATCTGGTGTCTTTTGAAATTTTGGAGACAGAAGCATTGAAAAACTATGGAGATGTAGAGATATTTATTGACTCTGTGCGTTCTTATGGTGCGAAGGTTGCGATCGATGATTTTGGTTCGGGCTATTCTAACTTTTCACATATATTAAA
>JALWKG010000212.1 GCA_027081565.1 Helicobacteraceae bacterium | reverse complement strand
ATCATCTACCCTGTAGCTTTTACCATAGACAATTCAGAGACAGACTTTGAGTTGGAGGTAGAGTACAGAGAGATCGCAGAAGAGATGGGCTTTAACGACTATAGAGTCTGTCGTTGTGTGAACGATAGTGAGAAGTTTGTAGAGGCGCTTATAGAAGTTTACTCAAAGATGAAGAGTTAAGACAACTTCTGTCATCTTTTTAAAATTTAAAATTAACATTCAAAACGCGCCCCACGCGCTACTGACCTTGATAGTGCATTGCCAGTATACTCTTCTTAGATCCAGCCTTCTGAATCTTTCATAACAGCACGGTTGTTTTCATCATACAGTTTGATCAACAGGGTGATGATGTCTGTTCCTTGGTCAAAATAATCCGTAGGATTGATTTGTCCCGGTGTCCGTAGAAGCGTGTTTTTTGTCACATTGATATAATCTTTGGTGGCAGCTTCTATACTTTGCAATGTAGTGTTTACCGAACTGTTATAGTTTTCACTATGCTTGCTCATAATGGTTTGCATTCCGGCCTGTAACTTTTTCTGAAGGTTCTCTATCTCTGATATCATAGAAAGCATCTGAAGGTTTTCTTCTTCAGAAATGCTACCTTTAGCCGCTATACCTGAACCTTTACCCCGCATACGACCAACATATTCAGTCATGGGTAAAATAGTTTCCATCATTAATGTAGAAGCCTCTTGTCCCAGTGGGTTTAGCTCTTTAGAATTTCGACGGCTGACGGTTTGTGCTAACATCAAAACCTGATCGATCTGTTCTGTATAGCTTTCGAAGGCTTTTGCAGGTGGCATTTTCAGAGCTTTTCTGTTGAGCTTGATCAGTGCTTGGGAAATGGCTGTTGCTCGTGTATTGATGACAGGGTCTGCAGAAAGCTCAGAGGCTTCCATCTTACCGATCGCTTCTTTCATGTCCTGCTTGTTTTTTTGTACAAGTAAAAGTGCTACGGTATCACCATTAAGATAGGTGTTGGTAAGGCCCCTTGTCTTTTGCGTCGCGATGACCAGGTCTTTTAATGCTCCGATGTATTTTGAATTGTCTGCTTGTGTGTCATTGCTAAAAAGAGATTTAGCATATAGATTGACTAATAACAGTAGTGAGAGTAAAACGATTTTCATATTATCTCCTTTGTGTTTGTGATGTAATCCTTACAAGCATATATATGGGACCCATCTAATATAATTTAGAATAAATATAATAAAAGCATAATAATAAATATAATTAAAGTGGCATAGTAAATATAGTTAAAGTATCGAAACGTACTGTATGAAGATGATTTTGTGAATGTGTTTCTCTCTGTAGTATCCCTATAAGGCTTCTTTTTATCCCTTTTTTTTATGAGTGTTCAGATAGTATGCTTTTATTGTCTGATGAAGGAGTATAAATGGTTGTAGTGATCTTTGACATGGATGGTACGCTTATAGATTCTCAAAATGATATTACAGCTTCTATCAATCATGTTCGTATGAAAAACCATGGATTAGCACCTTTAAGCAGTGACTTTGTTGTTGAAGCGATTAATCGTGACCAACGCAATCTTGCCAAGCTCTTTTACAACACAGAACACTATCAAGATCCAGATCGTATTTTGTTTGAAGCACATTATCATAAACAGTGTACGGAATCCGCTATAGTTTATGATGGGGTAAAGGAAGTTGTTGAAGCCTTATATGAAGCGGGTATCAAGATGGGTGTTGCGACCAATGCACCTAGCCCTTTTGCCGTACGTATGTTAGAACATGTAGGATTGGCAAAATACTTTGAAAAAATTGTGGGTGCAGACATGGTGGCGCTTCCCAAACCTGACCCTGAGATGTTACAGATCACCTTAGAACACCTTAACTTTGAGAGTAGCAAAGATCAAGCTTTTATGGTTGGAGACAACTCTAAAGATATAGAAGCCGGTTTTAGAGCAGGTGCAAAGACTGTCTTTGCGACTTGGGGCTTTAGTCCTGAAGGACACGGGGATTATGTCATAGCAGATCCTATGGAGCTTTTGAGTCTCATATGAGAGTTACCCTTCTCTTTTTCCTTTTGTCCGGATTACTCATGGCAGAGATGTTGGAACGAACACAGCTTTTAATGGGTACCTATGCAACGATCAGTATAGATAAAAAAGATACTCAGGTGCAGCAAAAAGCTTTTGAGCTCTTACGCAAAGTTGATCAAACACTCTCTAGTTACCAGTCTCATGCTGACATCTACATCTTAAACCATCAAAGAGAAACAAACCTCTCTTTTTATACTTATGAAGCTTTGCAGCTGTCGCAACGATATTATAAAGAGACAGATGGATACTTTGATATCACTGTTGGCTCTATTACCAAAGGTCTTTACCACTTTGGAACGGCCGAACGTATTCCAAGCAAGAGAGAACGTGAGAGGGCCGTCATCGACTTTAAAGGTCTGCATTTTACATCACAGCGGGCTTGGTTGGAAGAGGGTGTCCTTGTTGATCTAGGCGGTATGGGTAAGGGTTTTGGTGTGGACAAAACGGTTGCTTATCTTCATGAGCAAAATATCACTAAAGGGCAGGTTGCTTTAAGCGGTGACATACACTGTTTAGATCAATGCAAGATCGCCATACAAGACCCTTTTGGTTCAGGAATCATTGCTGAGTTTACAACCAAAACGGCAGATATGTCCATCTCTACCAGTGGAAACTATCGTCGTTATGTCAAAAGTAAAAGGGACAACCATCTTATAGACCCTAAAGCAAAAGTACCACAACAGCTTTTTGCTTCGATCACGCTCATATCGCACGGGAATAACAGTGATATCGATGCTTATGCCACCGCTGCCTCTGTGATGCCTCTAGATGCTGCCATATTATTTTTGAACAGACAAGATGTCGGTTATGTTCTTTTTACTACAGGAGGCGATCAGTATATCAGTGAAGATCTTGATCGGTATGTGGAGACGATGCGATTTTTAGGTCGTGGTGTACCTTTTGAGTGTGAGACCATATAGAACTGAAGCGCGCTTAAAGCTTTACATATTTAGTTGTTAACTCTTCAACGCCTTTTTGTACTTCATTAAGATTTTTGTCCAGTCTCAAATAAGCAAGACCCTTCTCTTGGGCAAACTTTTCCAACGCAGCTTCATCCATCAAAAACATCGCTGTATTATAAGCATCTAAGAAGGTGGCGTTAGAACTTTTAGAGACTAAGGTCAAAGAGGCGTAACGTGAGGATGAGAGACCATTTTTAGGATCGATGATGTGGTTGTGGTCATAGTCTTTGATATAACGTTCATAATCACCACTGGTGCTCACATAGGTCTCTTCTGAGACCTCGAAGTAGCTGTAGAGTCTGGACTCTCTGGGATGGACTATACCTATCCTAAATTTGCCACCATAAGCGGCGATTTCTCCACCGAGTGAGATGAGGGCACTTTTGACGCCTTGGCTTTGTAAAAAACGTTTGATCTCATCTACGGCATACCCTTTTCCAATGCCACCGAGGTCCAAAGAGATCTTGGTGTTATTAAAACTAACGGTACTCTCTTTTAAGATGACATTTTTATAACTGACATTTTGAACGGCTTTTTTAAGAGTGTTTCTGTTGGGCAGGGTGGGAAGTGCATGACCAAACTTATAACTCTGTTGTGTGAGTGCACCTATGGTGATGTCAAAGGCCCCCGCTGTCTCTTGAGAGACTTGAAGTGCATCTTCTAAGAGGGCGTAGAGTTTTTTATCGACCGTGA
>JALWKG010000211.1 GCA_027081565.1 Helicobacteraceae bacterium | reverse complement strand
GGGTTTTTGGTAAACCGTCTGTTGATCCCTTACATAGTAGAAGCTGTCCACATGTTTGAAGAGGGTGAAAGTTTTAAACGTATAGACACCTTGCTTTTAGACTTTGGTATGCCTATGGGACCATTTAGACTGGTGGATGAAGTTGGTTTGGATGTGGGCTACAAAGTGGCTAAGGTACTCGAAGAGGGGTATGGCGCTCGTATGAAAACAGCGCCTATCTTTGAGCGTATTTATTCCGACATGGGGTTACTGGGTAAGAAAAAAGGACGTGGTTTTTACACGTACATAAAAAATAGTTCAGAGGTCAATGAAGCAGTCAATGCCCTAGTCACTCAAAAGCATAGCTTTAGCGACGATGAGATCCTAGACAGAACACTTTTAGTCATGGTTAACGAAGCTTCGCGTGCCTTGGAGGAGGGCGTGGTCGATAACGCTGCTTATCTTGACATGGCAATGGTCATGGGTACAGGTTTTCCACCTTTTAGAGGAGGACTTTTAGCCTATGCTGATGAGAGAGGTATAGAGAGTGTTGTTGCACGTCTTAAAGTGCTTAGTACACTTTATGGAGCACGTTTTGAGCCATCGAGGCTTCTAATGACTATGGCACAAGAACAACGTAAATTTTACAAGGAGTAGATTATGCAATATCTTATAGCGTCTGGTTTGACACTGGTTTTGTTGGGTGTATGGTTTAAAGGTACACGTTTTAGTCTCTGGTCACTGCTTTTAGCGGCAGTTTTATGGAGTTGGTTTGAGCCGCCTTTACTGTTTTGGCTTGTTTACCTGCCTCTCAATGCCCTTTTGCTCTATCCTCCTTTAAGAAGCAAGCTGCTTACCAAACATATTGTTGCATTGATGAAACAGAAAAACCTTATGCCTAAGATCTCTGAAACAGAAAAAACAGCGCTAAGAGCAGGTACTTTATGGATCGATGGAGAGTACTTTTCGGGTAAACCGGATTTTGAGCGTATTTTTAAAGAGTCCTACCCACAACTCACTGTACAAGAACAAGCCTTTTTAGATAACGAGGTCAATACACTCTGTGCGATGACAAACGATCATAAAGTCTTTCAAGAGCGAGACCTGTCACCTGAGGTCTGGGCGTATCTTAAAAAACACAACTTCTTTGGTATGGTCATCCCAAAAGCATATGGTGGTCTTGGTTTTAGTGCATTAGGACACTCTGCTGTCGTTCAAAAACTAGCGTCAAGGTCACAAGTCCTTGCGATTACTGCAATGGTTCCCAACTCTATTGGTCCAGGTGAACTGATTTTAGAACATGGTACTGAGTACCAAAAAAAACACTACCTTCCTCGACTTGCTGATGGTCGTGAAATACCTTGTTTTGCTTTGACAGAACCACTAGTGGGAAGTGATGCAACAGCTATCAATGCCACTGGTGTTCTCTTTAAAGATGAAAAGGGTGAGGTGAAGATCCGTCTTAATTTTGAAAAGCGCTACATTACATTAGGAGCAGTCGCTACCTTGCTTGGACTGGCCTTTGTCTTAAAAGACCCAGATGCACTTTTTGGTGATGAAAAAGATCTTGGTATCACCTTTGCCCTTGTTCCCAACACTTTAGAAGGGGTAGACCAGGACCATCGTCATGATCCGCTTGGTGTTCCTTTTATAAACTCTTCGCTTTATGGCAAAGATGTCATCTTAGAGATCGACATGATCGTTGGTGCCAAAGCGGGGATTGGTAAGGGGTGGCAGATGTTAATGGAGTCACTCTCGGTCGGACGTGGTATCTCCTTACCATCAACAAGCAGTGGTGGTATGAAACTAACTGCGCATGTTGCAGGCGCTTATACAACGATTCGCGAGCAGTTTGGTATCTCTATCTCTCAGTTTGAAGGGATACAGTATGAATTGGGACAGATCGCTGCGACCACCTATATGATGGATGCGGCGCGTATATTTACGATAGGTGCCATAGATGCAGGAGAAAAACCGGCCGTCATAAATGCGGTCATGAAGTACCACGCTACAGAGCGTTTTAGAGATGTCATCAACTCCGGGATGGACATCTTGGGTGGTGCAGGCATTATCTTGGGTGAGAAGAACCTCATAGGACATGCTTACATGGGCGCACCTATTGGTATTACGGTCGAAGGTGCTAACATCATGACACGTACGCTTATACAGTTTGGTCAAGGTGTCATACGTTGTCACCCCTATGCCTACAGTGAGATCGAAGCACTGGAAGCTGGTGACATTGCAGCTTTTGACAAACTCTTTTTTGCGCATATTGGTTTTGCACTTAGAAACAGTGTCCGTGCCAAACTGCTCTTTTTAAGTAGGGGTTATCTGCACTTTAGCAAAAGTGATGCTTTTGTTTTAAAATATGAGCGAAAACTTGCCTGGAGCGCAGCTACTTTTGCTGCAATGACAGACGTAGTCATGGGACTCTATGGTGGAGGTTTCAAGCAAAAAGAGATGTTGAGCGCCCGTTTTGGTGATGTGCTCTCTTGGATGTATCTTTTAACGGCGACACTAAGACGTTTTGAAGCAGAGGGACGCAAAGAAGAAGATAAGGTCTATGTCGAATTTATAGGAGCACAAGCCTTAAGTGAGATACAAAAAGCCTTTGATGCTATCTATGCCAACATAGGTAACGGTTTTGTACACTTTGTCTTTAAAAACATCATAGGATATGCAACCAAACTTAATGCCCTCGCATCTGAACCTAATGACAAACTCTACATCGCATTGGCAGCAAAACTCTCTCAAGAGAATGCCACAAGACAAACATTAACAGAGGGTATCTACATTCCGGATGATCCTAAAGCTGCAATGGCTGAGATGGACCACTGTTTTGAGGCTGTTTTACAAGCTAAACCTATCAAAGTAAAGATCAAAAAAGCATTGAAGGCTAAGCAACTTCATAAGTCAGAGACACTGTTTGAAGATGCCTTGGCGGCCAAGATCATTACACAAGAGGAGTATCAATATGTCATTCAAACGCAGCGTGAGAGTGAAAATGTTGTTCAAGTCGATGCCTTTAGTGTTCAAGACTATCTAGCAAGGAAGTAAAATGATCGATTTTGTCTATAGCTCATCTGGTTTTATGTTAAAGGTGATAGACACGATCATGCAGACAAACATCAGGGTCCACGGTGAAGAGAACATCATAAAAAATGCACCTACACTTTTTGTAGCCAACCATTTTACCCGTTTTGAGACCCTGATTATGCCTTATGTCATTAACAGTCGCAGTGACAAAAAGATACGATCTCTTGCTGATCGCTCGCTATTTATGGGACTTCTAGGGACTTATCTTCAACACTCTGGCGCACTTTCTACAGCAGACGAAAACAGAAACGATATTATTATTGGTGATCTCATTTCGGGACGTAATAACTGGATCATCTATCCTGAAGGGTTTATGGTCAAAAACAAAAAAGTGACCTTGGAAGAGGCCTTTATGATTGATATTCCAAGGCATCATGGTCCTGTCTTCAGCGGTGCCGCACTGATGGCCCTTGAAGCCAAAAGAGTCAAAGAAGGTTTACGAAAACTGAAAAAAGATGATCATGCTGCCTTCGAGACATTAAAAGAAAAATACTTTTTACAAAAGGATGATCTTTCATATCCAAGTACTTATATCACACCTGTTAATATCACCTATTATCCGCTAAGGCCTGGGCATAATGCTATGATGAACCTAGTAAGCCTTTTAACAGATGGTGATGCATCTGAACAGATGCTAGAGGAGATTGAGATAGAGGGTAACCTTCTCTCTAAAGCAGAGATTCATGTTCAGTTTTGTGAACCTATAAATCTTGCTCACTATACTCTTCATGAAGCAATAGACAAAGAGTCTATGCGTACGTTGAGACATAAACTAACAAAAGATTTTATGGAAGTAGTATATCAAAATGTCATGCTCCACATTGACCATATATTTAGTGCTGTATTAGTACATTATAGAGCACGACGTATAGAAAAAGAGCATCTCAAGCAACTTCTGTTTACAGTGGCGCTAAAGCTAAAAGAACTCGATGTTTATCATCTGCATCGTACTATAGAAGAAGAGATCATTAACATATTAATAGATGAAGACTATGCACCCTATGAGAGTGTACTGCAACTGGCACAAATGCAAAAGATTCTCAAAAGTGTCAGTCAAAAAAGCTATAGTATAAACTACAGACGTTACCAAAAAGAGAAACCATTTCACACCTTGAGATTGACCAATACACTAAGGGTTATCTTTAACGAGGTAGCCATCTTACGACTGTTAAGAGAGACTGTTGATGAAACAGTAGGGGTTGACAGATCGCAGCTATCTAAAGATATTTTTTATCAACTCTACCGAAATGATCTGGCACTTTTTCATAAAGACTATAAAGAACACTACTCGGTAGTCGACTCTAAGTCCCAAGAGACAGGTGAGCCTTTTATACTTTATGATCCTAAATTTACGGTTGGAATTGTCTTTGCCCATGGCTTGAAGTCTACACCTCAAGAGGTGCGGGAGATGAGTGAATATCTTCATACTAATGGATTTAATGTTTATGGGGTAAGGTTAAAAGGACATGGTACACTGCCAGAAGATCTGCGTGATGTCCATTATGAAGCGTGGATAGATAGTATGAATAGAG
Organism: Helicobacteraceae bacterium; assembly: GCA_027081565.1. Taxonomy (GTDB): domain Bacteria; phylum Campylobacterota; class Campylobacteria; order Campylobacterales; family Sulfurimonadaceae; genus Sulfonitrofixus. The sequence goes on along the minus strand of JALWKG010000211.1, from coordinate 10,195 downwards.
GCTACGCTGCAATGAAACAGGTCTGTAAAAAGGTCTATCTTGGCGGTTTTTCAACCGGTGGTTTGGTGGCATTGGTCTGTGCCTCTCGTAAAACATGCCCGATTGCTGGTGTGGTCTGCATAAACACTGCACTAAAACTACATGACATCCGTATAGACTACGCCCAGTCTATGCATGTTGTTAATAACTTTCTTTCACTGTTTAAGGCCGATCTAGAGTATATAGAACACAAAGCAGATAACCCTGAAACCAACTACTCCAGACTCTATATCAGTACATTAGCACAACTAAAAGGCTTGATGTCCGAGACCAACAAAATACTCAAAAAGATAGAAGCACCACTCCTAGTCATTCAAGGAGACCAAGACCCTGTAGTCCTTGCCAAAGGGGCAGAGACTATCATTGCTAAAACATCTTCTGTACATAAAGAACTGTTCATCCCCAAAAGAGATCGACATATTATTGTGCAAGGTGAGGGGAGAGAAGAGATTTTTAAAAAGGTGGTCTCTTTTATGAAAAAGAGAAAAAAAGTGATCAGTAAAAGCTAACTCTTGATATGTCAGCTAGTTATATCTTAGACGTAATAAAAGCGTCCATCTCCGCAACGATCTCTTCGATAGTACGTTCACCATTGATCTTGGTTAGGATGCCTTTAGCTGCGTAGAAATCCTGGATGAGTTGCAGTGGCTCTGTATAGACCTTCATGCGATTGTTAAAAACTTCATCGTTGTCGTCGGCACCGCGGGCACGTCCTAGAACACGGTCACGTGCGACCTCTTCACTGACTACAACTTCAATCACACTAATAAGTTCAACACCACTCTCCGGAGTCAAGTACGCCTCTAAGGCTTCCATCTGCTCTTTAGAACGTGGATAACCATCGATGATGACTACAGGTGTTGGTGCTTTGACGATGGCATCCACAATCGTTTTGATAGCGATCTCGATAGGTACGATGTTGCCTTTTGAGATAAAGCTATCGATGATCTTGCCCTGTTCTGAACCACTGGCCACTTCAGCACGGAACATATCACCTGCAGAGTAGTGTGTAATAGCGTCATTATTGGCAGCAATAAGCTCTGCGTCGGTTGTTTTACCTGAACCTGGTGCTCCGATGATAAGAAATAGTTTTTTCATGAATTGTCATCCTAAAAGGTAGTTTTGTTCTCATTCTTAACTAGAGTCAAAAGGCAGTTCTCTGAGTGGTTTAAATCCAGTTAAAAACGAAGTGGTTGGAAGTACCAACCAGATTCATTATGCTTTCGTTGCACGCTCACGCAGTTTGATGTGAAGGTCACGAAGCTGCGTGTTATCAACAGGGCTAGGTGCATCAGTCAAGATACAAGAAGCTTTTTGCGTCTTAGGGAAGGCGATAACGTCACGGATGCTGTCACGCTTGGTTAAAAGCATCATAAAACGGTCAAAACCAAGAGCAAAACCACCATGTGGAGGTGCACCGAACTTCAATGCATCTAACAAGAAGGCAAACTTCTCTTGCGCCTCTTCTTCAGAGATACCAAGAAGTTTGAAGATCTCAGACTGCATCGCTTCTTTATGAATACGGATCGATCCACCACCAAGCTCTGTACCGTTAAGAACGATGTCATAAGCGATAGACTCGATCTCTTCAAGGTCACCGTTATGATCTAGTGATTTAGGCTGTGTAAATGGGTGGTGAAGTGCTTTGACTTTACCATCTTCTACCTCAAACATTGGGAAGTCAACTACCCATAGGAAGTTAAAGGCATCAGGATCGATAAGGTTCATCTTCTCGTGCTCAGCGATAAAGATACGGAAACGTCCCATGTAGTCCCAAACTGTCTTTTTAGCACCTGCACCAAAGAAGACAACATCGCCGACTTCAAGTTCAGTACGCTCTATGAGAAGTGCAATGTCCTCTTCTGAGAAGAACTTGATGAGTGGTCCTTTAAGACCATCTTCTTTCATCTGGAAGTAACCCAGACCGCCTGCACCAAACTTACGTACAAAGTCCTCAAAACCTTTCATCTCACGCTTAGAGAAGATCAGGTCAGCACCTGGAACTTTGAGGGCTTTAATACGGTTGTTTTTAGCATCTTTAGCGATGTCTGAGAAGATTGCATTGTCACAACGCTCAAAGATGTCGATAACGTCTACCATCTTAAGGTCATAACGCATGTCAGGCTTGTCTGAACCGTAAAATTCCATAGCATCGTTGTAGCTCATACGTGGGAATGGTGCAGTCACACTCTGGCCACATGCTTCGAACATATCTACAAGCAGTGTCTCAGCAACACCGATTACATCTTCTTGATCACAGAAGCTCATCTCGACATCTATCTGAGTAAATTCAGGTTGACGGTCTGCACGAAGGTCTTCATCACGGAAACATTTAGCGATCTGGAAGTAACGGTCAAATCCACCAACCATCAACAGCTGCTTGAAAAGCTGTGGAGACTGTGGAAGTGCATAGAACTCACCATCATGCACGCGAGAAGGTACAAGGTAATCACGCGCACCCTCTGGAGTAGACTTCGTCAAGATAGGTGTTTCTACTTCTAGAAATCCTAGCTTGTCAAGAGAGTTACGTGCAGCAATAGCCGCTTTTGAACGTAGACGGAATGTCTCATAAGACTGAGTCGAACGTAAGTCCAAGTAACGGTACTTAAGTTTGGTCTCTTCTCCGACTTTCTCATCCCCAATAACAAATGGCATAGGTGCAGAACGATTCTCGATGATAAGCTCATCAACCACTACTTCAATAGCACCCGTTTTAAGACGAGGATTTTCAAGACCTTCACCACGGGCACGGATGGTACCCTTAACAAGAAGTACAAACTCGTCACGTACTTCATTTGCTTTTTTGTGTGCTTCTACATTGTCTGCAGGGTCACATACCAGCTGGATAAGACCACTTTTGTCACGTAGATCAATAAAGATGATTCCACCATGGTCACGATGGTTGTTTGCCCAACCTGCTAGTTCTACTTTATCGCCAATGTTTGCTTTACTCAAATCTGTACAGTAATGACTTCTCACCGAGAAAATCCTTCTTGAGACACTAATGTGCTCGTAATATTTTTCGCGATTATAGCTAAAAGTGTTTAAAAAACGTATCACATTAAAGTGAGTTCTGTCATGTTTTGAGTCACCTTGGTTAGAATTTGCTATAATCAGAACACTAAAAGCTAAAGGCTTACCAATTGGGACCATTAAACATTACCTGTGTCGGTATATTGCTTCGACCATCAACACCTGAACTAAAAGACAAGTTTTATGAGATCAAAGAGATCTTTGAACGCCACGACATCGAAGTGATTATAGACACCATCAGTGGTGGTATGATCGATGTGATGGGTCAAGAATTTGACATAATGTGTGAGAGTGCTGACATGCTGGTGACACTTGGTGGGGATGGTACCTTGATCTCTGCAGTAAGACGCTCTGTCAAGCATGAAATCCCTGTTCTTGGTGTCCATGCTGGCAAGCTGGGTTTTTTGGCCGACTTTACCATAGAAGAGTTGGATGCATTTATACCTAAACTGCGTAGTGGTGACTTTCGTCTCGATCGCCGTGCGATGCTGCAAGCAACCATAGAATCTGCTGACAGTGTTAGGGAGATCGTTGCTTTTAACGACATTGTTATGACTCGGCCTTCTATCTCTAAGATGATCCATTTAGAGACTTCCGTGGATGATCAACCTTTTAACACCTACTATGGTGATGGTGTCATCGTCTCGACACCTACCGGTTCAACTGCCTACAACCTCTCTTGTGGCGGCCCGGTACTCTTTCCACTGACACAGGTCTTTGTCTTGACGCCTATCTCACCACACTCACTTACACAACGTCCTGTAGTACTGCCTGGTCAGTACGAGATCGAAGTCAAAACACCAGACATCAGTGCACTGGCTATTGTTGATGGTCAAGACATGTATGAGTTTGGAGCAGGAGACACCATAAAAATCCACCTTGCTACAGAGTCTGCACAACTGATCCATCGCAGTGAATTTAACTACTTTGATGTTCTCAAAGAGAAACTCAATTGGGGAGAGTAATATAATGATAGAGCGATTTTATCTTAAAAACTGTTTGACTTTTAATGAAGTCGAGATGGAGTTAGGTTCAGGGCTTATTGTCTTTTCTGGACCTTCTGGAAGTGGAAAGTCCGTTCTTATGCGCTCTATCCTCGGTTCTGTGGGGTTTGATGATGCCTTGGCTGAAGTGAGTGAGTCCTCAGTCACTTGGACCATAGATGAAGATGCGACCGGTTTTAACAATGAAGAGACCAATATTTTTAAACAGGTAAAAAAAGAGAAGGTACGTTACTTTATTAACGCACAAAGCATCTCAAAAAAAGCCCTTCACAATATCTCAAAAAACTATTTGCGTCTTTTGAGTCTTAAAGACTATAGCGATTTTGAGCAGAGCAATATGTTGCATATTTTAGACCAACAGATCATGAAAACGGACCAGACCTACGAAGAGACCTTGGCCATCTATGAAAAGGACTTTCATCTCTATCAAAACAAAAAACATGAGTTGGAACAACTTATAATACAAGAACGACGCATCACTGAGCATAAAGAGTTTGCTGCCTTTGAGTTGGCTAAGATCGATGCTATCAATCCACAGAAAAATGAGTATGATACACTGCTTGAAGTCAAGCGGACCTTGTCACAAAAAGAGAAAGCAGAAGAGAAGATCACCTTGGCAGAAAGTTTTTTTGAAAAAGAGCACTTGGTCTCTGACGCGCTGAACTCACTAGACATCGACAGCGGTTTTTTTGATGATGCTATGAACGAACTGCGGGCAATCTTTGAGCAGACACGTTCTAACTTCTTAGACCTTGAAGGTGAAGACATTGAGTCTGTTTTAGACCGTCTTGAAGACCTTTCAGAGCTTAAACACCGTTATGGTTCCATAGAAGAAGCCATCGCATACCGTGACCAAAAGGCCAAAGAGATTGAAAAGTATGAAAACTTTGATTATGAGAAGGCGCGACTCACCAAAGAGGTCGATCAACTCTTTAGTGAACTGTTGACCTTGGCTGACCATATCTCTCTCAAACGTTCAGAGACCCTGTTTGACCTAAATGCTGCGATCAACGGTTATTTGAAGCAGCTTTACCTCAGTGGCGCAGAGATGACGCTCAGCCATGGCGACTTTATGTTAACAGGACAAGACAAGGTAGAGTTTAACCTTAAAGGTGCTTCGCTTGAAAAAGTGAGTGCGGGTGAGTTTAACCGCCTGCGATTGGCACTACTTGCGCTTCAGTCGGAGTCTATGCAAGGTCAAGGTGGTGTTTTGATGCTCGATGAGATCGATGCCAACCTTAGTGGTGAAGAGTCCATGAGTGTGGCAAAAGTGCTTAGACAACTCTCCAAACATTTTCAGATCTTTGTGATCTCACATCAACCCCAACTCACATCGATGGGTGAGCAGCATTTTATTGTCGAAAAAGATGATGTCAGTACAGTTAGAGAGCTTACTAATGATGAACGCGTAGAAGAGATCGCCCGTATGATCAGTGGTGACACGGTCTCCAAAGAGGCTAAAAGCTTTGCAAAAGAGCTTCTAGAGAGTGCTTCATAGATGTGCCTGATCATTGCATTTGTCTCCCTGATCTATGCTTTTGTAGCTTTTAATGCAGGTAACTATGCTTCAGGTGCAGTTGCCATAGTGGTAGCTCTCTTTTTTATTGGGCTGCTTATTAAAAATGTAACTGACGTCAGAAAGATGCGTCAAGAGAAAGATACTACAGAAAGTAATGAGGATAAAGCGTGATTATAGATACACACATACATTTAGATGATGAACGTTATAGAGATGACCTAGAAGCGGTCTTAGAGAGAGCAAAAGAGGGTGATGTAACCCGTTATATTATTCCAGGTGCAGACATTACTACTCTTGAACGTGCAGTCGAACTGGCTGAAAACCATGAAAGCATCTACTTCGCCGTAGGGATCCACCCTTACGACAAAGAGCAGTATGATGAAGCAAGACTCGAGATGTACATCAATCACCCCAAATGTGTTGCAGTAGGGGAGTGCGGTCTTGACTACTTTCGCTTAGAAGGGAGTGAAGAAGAGATCGCTGAAGAAAAACGCGTGCAAAAAAAGGTCTTTGAAACACAGATTGCCTTGGCCAAACGTTATAAAAAACCACTTATTGTCCACATACGTGATGCCAGTCATGATTCTAGAGTCATTTTGGAGGAGAACGGGGCAGAAGAGGTTGGTGGTGTCTTACACTGTTTCAACGCAGACGAAGAGCTGCTGGTACTTGCTGACAAAAACTTTTATTATGGTATTGGGGGTGTTTTGACCTTTAAAAATGCCAAAAAGCTGGTCAATGTCCTGCCTAAGATCCCTCATGACAAACTTATCATCGAGACAGACGGTCCTTATCTGACACCACACCCACATCGGGGAGAGAGAAATGAGCCTATTTACACTACTTTAGTGCGTGACAAGATGGCAGAACTTCTAGACGTTGATGGTGCATTTATAGAGCATTTAACCACCAAAAATGCAAAAGCACTGTTTAATATTTCATAATATCATTTCAATTAGAAACACGCTATCTATATGCTAAGCCCTGAAATTCCAAAAAACAGCGCTTGTTTAGCCACTTTAGGCTATTATAAAGGCCTATATAGGGGCTTTTATTGCGATATAATTTAACTTTTATTTTTCTGTTGCTTCCCCACCTGCTTTTTGGTGGTTTGGAGTTTGAGAGCAATCACAACCGACAGATCATGCTGCTACAGGCATTTGATGTCGATCCTAACTACATTCATGACGAGTACCTTAACGCCATGCTTGAGTCCAAACAGTCACCCAAGTCCTATAAACACTATTATAATGCTATGCAGAGTGCCCGTCTCTACATCCCCACTATCAAGATGATCCTCGACAAGGCAGATGTTCCACCAGAGTTCATCTACTTGGCTATGGCAGAATCCTCTTTTACCACCAAAGCATTTTCTAAAAAAAAGGCTGCAGGTATTTGGCAGTTTATGCCCGCGACAGGACGCCAGTATGGTCTGCATATTGATGATTATCTTGATGAACGTCGAGACCCTGTAAAGTCTACTGAGGCTGCCGCACGCTACCTCAATGCCTTACACAACCGTTTTGGTAAGTGGTACCTTGCAGCTATGGCTTACAACTGTGGTGAGGGTTGTGTTATGCGTGCTATCGACAAAGCAGATGGCCATGATGATATCTTTACGCTCTTGGACGAAAAAAAACGTTACCTGCCGCTTGAGACAAGAAACTATATTAGGAAAATCCTCTCTTTTGGTTTGATGGGTATCGATGAGTCAGACATGAGCAGCAGTGGTTACAGTTATCTTATGAACAGAGCAAGCCATAAATCCATCGCAACTATTTCACTGCCTAAAGGTGAAAAAATCACCCGAGTAGCTGAGATGCTCGGTATTGATAAAAAAGAGATGAAAAAGCTCAATAGACACCTTACTTACGACTTTGTTCCTCCCTTTTCGAGTAAGTGTGATGTCTATATCCCTTATGACAAACTCAACAATTTTAAGCAAAATTACAAGCCTTGTGACTTGAAAAAAATCTATTTGGTACATATCGTTCGTCCGGGAGAGAACCTCTCAAAGATCGGAGCCAAGTATCATGTGCCTTATCGCATCATTAAAGAGTTTAACCATCTTAAATCAAACTATCTCAGGGTCAGACAAAAACTGATCATCCCTACCACCCCAGCACTTCTTAACAAATACAAGTTCAAATATGCACGAAACAGTTATGTTGTCAGACCAGGAGACACACTGCGCGGCATAGCCAAACGCTATAAGACGAGTGTTAAAAAGATCAAACAGCTTAATGACAAAAAAAGTGATATCATCCATGTCAGTGAAAAACTGATCGTCCCACCGCTGCCACTGAGGAAAAACCGTTATGTAGTCAAATCAGGGGACAACTTAAGCTCTATAGCAAGGCGTTATAAAGTGAGCGTACGAACACTCAAGTCAAGAAACCACAAACACTCTGATGTTATCAGAGTAGGAGAAAAATTACGTGTTTATTAAAACCATTTCATTGGCACTAGCTACTATTTTGATCGCAGGATGCAGCACTAGAGGCGTGAAGTCGCATCAAAGCAGGCACCAGCATACTAACTCTTCATCTTCTGCACAAAGTACCAAGCACTATGCCAGCAGACAAAATAAAAGCAGTTATGTCCACCCAACGATGAAACCTTACAGTGTTTTTGGTAAGAGATATTATCCAACCAAGGTACGTGTGGGAGAGACATTTTATGGCATCTCAAGTTGGTATGGACCTGATTTTGATGGTAAAGCGACTTCAAGTGGCGAGATCTATGACATGCATGGCCTTACAGCAGCGCATAAGACACTCCCTATGAACACCATGGTCAAAGTGACCAACCAAGACAACGCTAAAAGTGTTGTAGTCCGCATCAATGACAGAGGACCTTTTGTAGGGACGCGCATCATCGATCTTTCTAACAAGGCAGCACACCAGATCGACATGGTTAAAAAGGGAACAGCCAACGTTAAACTCGAAATAGTAGGATTCGCGGACCAGAAGTCGGCTGACAGAGGTTCTAAAAGTAGCACACCAGTAGCTTCTAAACCCAAACTCAACTACAGTGTCTATGCCATACAGATTGGCTCTTTTTCAAAGATAGATGGTGCCTTGAAAACCCAAGAACAGTACGAAGGTTACAAAGGTTACCACACTATTATCAAAGATACAGAGTATAATGGCACTAGAGTTTTCCGTGTCTGGCTTAGTGGTTTCAAAAGCGAAGAAGCGGCACGAGAGTTTAAAAAAGATTCACCATTTCAAAATGCATTTATAGTTGGAGAGTAGCAGATGATCACACAAGAGAGAATGACCAAAGAGACTGAGATCACAGTCAAGTTAGAGCTTCAAGGCTCAGGTAAAAGTAATATCAACACAGGTGTCGGTTTTTTTGACCATATGCTTGAGGCCTTTAGCAAACATGCTTTGATAGATCTTGATGTCACTTGCAAAGGAGACACGCATATTGATGACCACCATAGTGTAGAGGATGTTGGTATCGTGATCGGTCAAGCATTGGCAAAGGCCATCTATCCTATAGAAAAGGTAGAGCGCTTTGGTAATGCTACAGTAGTGATGGATGAGACAGCAGTAGAGTGTGACATGGATCTCAGTGGACGTCCTTATCTTCATTACGAAGTCGGTGTTAATGGCAAGGTTGGCAGTTTCGACACGGAACTTGCAGAAGAGTTCTTTCACGCAGTTGTTTTAAACGCACGTATCACAGCTCACATCGTTATGAAACGTGGCCGTAACAAGCACCATATCTTAGAAGCATCTTTTAAAGCTTTTGCAGTGGCACTTCGTCGTGCAACAGCTGAAAACATACGTACAGGCATCCCAAGCACCAAGGGTGTACTGTGATCAAACTGATCGTTTTGGATGTTGACGGTTGTCTGACCGATGGCAAGATCATCTACTCTAACTCAGGAGATGAGACCAAGGCCTTTAATGTTAAAGATGGACTGGCCATACGTTCATGGGTTGACTTGGGTCACCATGTGGCGATCATCACTGGCAGACGTTCACAACTGGTAGAGAGACGGGCTAAGGAGTTGGGTGTCACTCATCTGCATCAAGGGATCAAAGAGAAGGCAGCTGTTCTTGAAAAGATCTGTGAGACATTGTCCATACCTCTTAGAGAAGTAGCAGCTATTGGTGATGATCTAAATGACTATAAGATGCTTTCAAGTGTAGGTTATGCCTTTACCCCGAACGACGGTTCAAAACATATTCAAAAGATCGTCAAACATGTTTGTAAAGCCAACGGAGGTGAGGGTGCTGTTCGTGAGATGATAGAGCACCTTTTTGAGGTCAATGATGAAGTGGAAGACTATTTGCAACTATGGGCTTAGACGCTAACTACTTCTTTTTAGTCATCGGTGCGATACTGTTGGCTATTTTACTCTTTTTTCAACCGACCAAAGTACAGGATCTGCCTCATAGCAATAAAGAGGTTCCCGCACTTGAACTGCACAACTTTACACTGTATGAGTTAGACCAAAATGGTCTAAAAGACATTATGAAAGGTCAAAAGGGTTATCGCTTTACCAAACGTCTTGAGATAGCTGACATTAATTACACCGACAGTACACACACCCTGCGTAACAACTTGCTTGCAGACTATGGTG
>JALWKG010000210.1 GCA_027081565.1 Helicobacteraceae bacterium | reverse complement strand
TTGATGATCTTGTCATCGATGTCTGTGATGTTACGTGCATAAATGACATTATGGCCATTAGCCTCCAGTACACGGCGTAAAAGATCAAACACCAAGGCACTTTTAGCATGGCCTAGGTGAGCATCGTCATAGACAGTCGGACCACAGACATAGAGTGTGACTTGATCTTTTGAGAGGGGGATGAATTCGCGTTTGGTCTTTTGTACAGAGTCGTAAATGAACATGATGTAATGGTTCCTAGTGTAGAGGTCGTGCTGTATCCTCTATTTAATGGGCGAATTATAACACACTAAACAGGGAACTTAGGCAGTGATATAAGGGGTGATAAAGCTTTTGAAAATGAGAAGCAGTACGGTCAAAATGATAGCACCAAAGATCAGGAAGATCATGTTTTTAGATTTTAGGATGGTAAAGAAGTTTTGGCTTCCAAAAGCTCTGATCGTGAAGACAAAGCTGACAAATCCTCCAAGTGTACTGGCCAGTGCCAGACCTGCAACACCCAGAGGTTGGATGAAACTGAGCGCGAACACAACATAGACACCTAAAGAGAGAGTGGCGATCTTGGCGGCTTTCATCTGCATCTCTTTGGCATATAGCCAGAGGGCAAAAAGTTTTTGTATCCCAAAAGGCAGCAGACCAACCAGATACATCTGTAACACAACAGTACTGTTTTTGGTGTCTTCAGCACTAAAGGCGCCGCGTTGAAAAAGCAGCCAGATGATCTCTTGAGAGAGGATGATGCCGGTAATGGTACTTGCGGTCAGTACAAAGGCTAAAAACCAGAAGGCTTTGCTTAAAAAGAGAATGGCCTTTTCTTCATCTTTGTTACGAAGGTAACGGGCAATTCGTGGAAAAAGAGCAACCGATGTGGCGATGGCAAAAAGTGCCAGGGGCAGCTGAAATATACGGTTGGCATAGTAGAGATAAGAGATGCTTCCAGAGACCAAAAATGATGCTAAAAAGGTGTCCAAAAAGGCGGAGACTTGAGCCGTGGAATTTCCCCACATGGCAGGAAAAAAGTTGTTCCTGAACTTTTGGGTCTCTTTTTTGATGATGACACTTTTGACTTTGAGGTGTTTAAACCCGCCATAAAGCAGTTTCATCAAGCCCATCTTTTTAATGGCAATAATATGCGCTATAAGTTGGAGTATTCCACCGATCACGACACCAAAACTAAGATAGTAGACAGTCTCGGCTTGGGTATGACCTTTACTCAGCAGTAGTGCGGCGATGAGAGAGAGGTTCAGGAGTGCGGTACTAAAAGCGGTGGTGGCAAAATGATGTTTGTACTGCAGCATGCCACTTAAAAAAGTCATGGCAAAGATAAGAGGCAGGTACCAGAAGTTTATGGCGACGTAAGGTGCGGCTATAGCGATGGTCTCGGCATCAAAACCTACTGCGATGGCCTTGGTGAAGAGTTGAGGAACAAGGTTGACGAGTAGGGTGATGACTAAGATAATGCTTGAAAAAACTAAAAAGATATGGGCAGAAAAAACAGCCTTGTGCGCTGAACGTGCAAAGGCAGGTAAAAAGACTTGGGTAAAAGCACCTTCAGCAAAGATACGTCTAAAAAGGTTGGGCAGTTTAAAAGCGATAAAAAAGATGTCACTGTAGACATTGGCACCGAGTATAGAAGCGGTTAAAAGGTCACGGATAAATCCAAGTACCCGTGAAAAAAGGATGCCAAAACTGTTGGTGAAAATGTTTCTAAACATGGGTGTCCCGTGGTGATTTACGTTATTTTAACCGATAATTGATTAAAATGTGTCTTCAAATAAAAAGACGATTTTTCAGAGACTGCTTTAGAGTCTGTGTAGAGTTGTTCATAAGGAACAAGATGATTGTTGGGATAGAGGGATATCTCGTAAGAAAAGTGAGTGGGACTCACTTTTTTACGAGTAAAATAAGATTAATGGAGACTCTATGATCGTAGGCATAGAGGGCACCATTGAACACAAAGAGCCTACCTTTGTACATATAAATACAAATGGACTTATTTATGAGGTCTTTATCTCTTTACAAAGTTACAGTGCGATCACAAGTGAGCGTGTGAAGTTATATACTTCACACATTATTCGTGAAGATGCCCAACTGCTTTATGGCTTTATTGATAAAAGTGAAAAAGTGCTCTTTGAACGCCTTATTAAGATCTCGGGTGTAGGACCTAAGGTAGGTATGGCGATCTGTTCGACTTTTTCTGCTTCACAGTTTGGAGAGGTCATCGCCTTAGGTGATATCAACCGTCTTAAAAAGGTACCGGGAATCGGTCCTAAAAGTGCAGGGCGTATACTTGTTGAACTTAATGGCTTCGACGCGATTTTAAGTGAACAAGACCCAGCCGCCAACCCAGCTGCAAGTGAAGCAAGTCAGGCATTAGAGTCATTGGGCTTTAAAAAAGAGCAGATCTCTAAAGTACTGAGTGGCTGTACATCAACTGATACAGCAGGCTTGGTCAAAGAAGCTCTGAAAAAACTACAAAAATTATAATAGAGACTTAAAAGGATTATGTTGAAATTAGCAATACTATTTGGCGGAGCCAGTTATGAACATGAGATCAGTATCGTCAGTGCGATCACTGTTATGGAAAAACTCCACAACTTTAGCTTAGAATTCATATTTTGTGATCAGGACCACCGTTTTTATAAGATTGAAAGATCTCAGATGATGGCGAAGACCTTTGCCTCAGGTGCACATAAAAAGCTGCCACAACTCTCTGTAGAAAATGGTGCCTTTGTTCAAAAGAAGATGTTTGGTTCTGAACGTTTGGAGATGCCTGTACTTAACCTGATCCATGGTGCTGATGGGGAAGACGGTACCATCGCTTCACTGCTTGGTTTTTATGATATCTCTTACATCGGTCCCCGCCCGACAGCCTCTGTTTTCAGTTACGACAAGATGCATACCAAATGGTTTGCTGAGGCCATAGGTGTCAAGACCGTCGCTTATGAGAGTATGAATGTCAATGCTCGCAGAGAGATCAAAACGGCGCTGCCTTTTATCATCAAACCTGCCCGTTTAGGAAGCTCTATAGGTGTTAGTGTCATCAAAGAGACCTCTGAGATAGAGTATGCTTTAGATGTGGCTTTTGAGTTTGATGACAACATCATCATTGAGCCGTTTATAGAGGGCGTTAAAGAGTATAACCTGGCAGGCTATAGTGCCAATGGGGGGATTCACTTCTCTATTGTCGAAGAGCCACAGAAAAATGAATTTTTGGATTTTGACAAAAAATATCTGGACTTTTCACGCTCTTCTGCTGTAAGTGAAGCTAAGATCGATGCCCAGTTGGTCTCTCAATTAGAACAGACTTTTGAGCGCATCTATACCAACATGTTCGAGGGTGCTTTGATACGCTGTGACTTCTTTGTTGTTGATGGTGAGGTACTGCTTAATGAGATCAACCCGATCCCGGGCTCTATGGCCAACTACCTTTTTGCAGATTTTGAACATGTCATCAACGCACTTTTGGCAAACCTGCCTCAACAGCGCCGTCCGCAGGTCAACTATCAGTACATTCACTCCATCAACCAAGCAAAAGGCAAATAATATGGCTATGAAGTCTATCCAGTATAAACACCAGACCTTTCAGGTCTCTTATGATGTAGTCAACCCTGAAAAAAGCAAAACAATGATCTTCCTGCATGGCTGGGGTTCAAATAAAGAGCTTATGAAAGGTGCTTTTGGTGAGACTATGGATGCTTTTCGTCATGTCTACATAGATCTTCCGGGCTTTGGAAACAGTACCTGTAACCGTGCTCTGGTCACTG
>JALWKG010000209.1 GCA_027081565.1 Helicobacteraceae bacterium | reverse complement strand
TATAGAGGTGGTGAGATCATGTGTGATCGCTGCCGTGTTGAAGAAGAGGAGGCCCACGCATTATGGGGGATCAAACAGTAACTGAAACAGGTATTCCTACGATGAATGCCGAAAATAAACTCTCAAACAAAAGTCTTTTGTTTGGACTGATAGCGGAGAGCGCACAGAGCAATAGACTCTTTGTCATCTTAAACCGTACTATTAAAGCCAACAGTTCGGATGCGATGATCATTCCGATGAACATCCGTCCTGACGACCTTTACTTTACTGTATCTAACATGAAGAAGTCACATGTTAATGGCTCTTATATCGCTCAAGAGTATCAAGAAAATGTGATGGATCTTTTAGAGACACAAGATGAGCTGGTGCGTTTAAGTGGTGCATGTGACTTTGTACTGCGTGAAGGTGAGACTTTACGCGGTAGCTTTTTATTACCAAAAGCAGTAAATGTATTTGCTGAAGAGCGATCAATCAAGAAGATCGCGATTATAGGTGCCGGTTCTTTGGCAAGAGGCTTGGCCTTAACGCTAGATTCTTACGAATTGCATTTTTATGATCCTGAGATCGAACGTATCATGAAAAGTTCTGAGCAAGTTGGAAAAGAGCTTGACATTAACCGTATTGATGATGATCTCCCGACGGATCTCACAGCATATGACTTGGTTATCAACACCTTGGACGACAAAGTATTTGCACAAACGCGTTTTGCTCCTTTGGTTTTAGACCTAGGCGTTGATGAGGCTTATAAGATAGTGACCAAGCGTTGTGTTACAGAAGATGCAAATGCAGAATACCTTGACTTTAGTGCGCTTTTAGAGCCACTAAGTCACCTAATATATACTAATTACATAAAGGATTAATGATGAATGAAGCAGATATCAATGAATTTAGAAGTGAATTTGAAGCGATAAAAAAACAGGCACTGGGTGACTGTGATGATGGTTCTTGTGAAACACCACAAGAGTCTTTTGATGACTATCCTGACTATGTACGTGCGATCTATGCAGAAGTAATGCCACCGATAAAAAGTGGTATCTATTTCTCTCGCTGGGATGTTAAAGGTATGGCTGCAGAAGTAGACGAGCACATCGTTATGGATACTCGTGAGCGTATGTTCCAACACTTTATGCGTTTTATCGGAACGCCTGAAGACATGACCAACGTTATTGAGCAGTTTGACAAGCACATCGATATGAAATGTGATATATACCGTGAGTACAGTGAAAAGTACCCTTCCACCAAAGAGATCTTTGATGTTAAGATCGAAAAAGCTGATCGTGCTAAAAAATATTTACAAAAAGTATATGCTGACTTCTTTGTCTAAAAGTTAGGTAAAAAATGATGAAGCCACTGCTCCTCTTCATCGCAACACTTAGTTGTCTCTACAGCAGCGACATGAAGTATAACCGTGGAGAGATGCTTTACTTCTCCAAAGTCTGCAATGCTTGTCATGGACCCTCGGCAGAAGGGGGCAGTTCTGCTCCCCGTCTTGCACAGAAAGGTCAGAGCTACCTTGAAAATAAACTACAACGCTTCAAAAGTGGGAAAGTTACCAGTCAGAAACAAGAGGTCATGGTACAGTTTGCTGTGAAACTAACTGAAGAAGAGATAGAGAGTCTTACCTATTTTCTCAGCCTTCACAAAGGTAATACCAACAAAGATGTCTCTTCTGAACTCTTAGGTGGTTTTGGTTCATAAAATAGGTTGAGGATTAGGCTAATTACTGTAAAATGTTTATAGATATCCTTGAGGCAGGTAACAGTGACAAACTTCGAATTTCAGCATCCGCTTTTATTTCTGTTGCTCCTGCTTATTACCTGTATCTATCGCTGTCCTGCATCATTTAAAAAGATCATCTTTCCCCACACCCATCTTTTCACACATCATACAAGTTGGTTCAACAAAGAGCGTATGCTGTATGCTCTTATCTTAACGTTACTCATCACCGCTATGGCCTCGCCTATAAGCTATGATCAAAAAGTGACACAAGAGCGAAAAGGGCGAGATCTTGTCTTTGTCCTGGATGCGAGTGGTTCTATGGCAGAGAGTGGCTATGATGCAGAACAGCGTCAAAAAAACAAGTTTCAGATCGTCAAAGAGATCCTTCGTGACTTCATAACACAACGCTATGATGACAATGTCGGTGTCACGGTCTTTGGTACCTTTGCTTTTTCGAGTGTTCCTTTGACCTATGATATGAAAGCTGTTGCCTTTTTGTTGGATTATCTTGATGTTGGTATTGCCGGAGAGAACACGGCTATTGGTGATGCCATCGCTGAAGCGACGAGACTGTTAAAAAAAGGCGATGCCAAAAACAAGGTGATGTTACTGATGACCGATGGAGAGCACAATAGTGGTGCTGTCTCTCCTCAAGAGGCTGTACAAGAGGCACTTGCAGCTGACATCAAGATCTATACTATTGGTATTGGTAAAGCGGGAGAGTATGATAAAGCCCTATTATCACGTATTGCTAAAGATTCCAACGCCAAGATGTTTGGTGCTGAAAATGCAGGTGAACTCTCTGCTGTGTATAGTGAACTTGATCGTTTAGAACCAAGTAAAATACACTCTGAACACTATCTTAACCGACAGCTTTACTATTTTTACCCCCTTGTATTGGCACTGCTTCTACTTTTATATCTCTTAAAAGAGAGGAAGTTTTAATGGCCATTTTATATTTTTGGATACTGTTGACACTACTACCACTCTACTTTATGTATGAAAAACATCGGCAGGAACTCCAAGATACACCACTGCTAGATGATACCAAAAAAAGTATCCGTCAGATACAGCTGCTGTACATCAGTATCTTTTTTGTTATTGTCGCCATTAGCCGTCCGGTGATTGAAAACAGTCGTGTTGATGAGAAATTTGATGCACAAGAGTTTATTATTGCTATTGACGCCTCTTTTTCTATGCAGGCAAATGACCTTAAACCTACACGGTATGACTTGGCTAAAAAAGCTATTGCAAAGTTATTGGCAGAGCGTCCTATGGACCGTTTTGCTATTTTTGCATTTACTGCAAATGCCTTGTTGATCTCACCGCCTACCACAGATACCTCTATCAGTTTGATGGCCCTTGATGCTTTGCAACCGAGGTTTATTTTAACCAAAAGTACCAACCTTAAGTCACTTTTTGAGACCATCGCCAAAAGCTCTTTTGTACAAAAAAAGTTAATACTCTTTAGCGATGGTGGAGATGAACACAATGTAAAGATGTTGGCAGACATTTGTACTCAAAATGGTATTGTGCTTTATGTTGTAGCTACGGGTACAGAAGCAGGTGCTGCATTGAAAAAAGAGGGTAAGGCCTTAAGAGATCAGTATGGGTCTCTGGTGGTTTCAAGGATCAACCCTATTTTGGAAGAACTTGCACATATGAGCGGGGGTGAATATTTTAGGCTTGACAGTGATGACCTAAGTGTTGTTGATGCACTTTCCAAGAGTATCAATACGCAAGAGAGTGAAGCGGCAAATGTGAGTGTCAAGAGTTATATAGAACTTTACTATATACCTTTAGCCTTAGCGATCTTCTCTTTTTTTCTAGCCGTGACCAACCTTCACCAACGCTATTTTTTAACGCTTTTTGTACTCTTTATGCCTTATCTTCCACTCCATGCAAAACCATTGGACTTCTACTATTTAGACAAGGCCAAGAATGCTTATGATACTAAAGCCTATAAAGAGGCAGCTTTGAACTATAAAGCGGCAGAACCAAGGACACAGAGCTATTATAATGTGGGTGTCTCTTATTATAAGTTAGGGGACTATAAACGTGCGATGGAGTA
>JALWKG010000208.1 GCA_027081565.1 Helicobacteraceae bacterium | reverse complement strand
GCACTGGACCATTCTCGTATGCACTTTGGTGCGACGATCACGCTGCTCGACCTTGACAGTGATGAAGAAGTCACCTACACCATCTGCGGTACTTATGAAAGCGAGCCTGAAAATGGTCTTATCACTGTTCATGCGCCTCTCTCTAAAAAGCTAATGGGTAAAAAGGTGGGTGATGAGATCAAGATCGACTTGCCAAGTGGAAAAAAAGAGTATGAAGTGATTAACATAGTATACATCGATGTATTTTCACTCAAGCAAACTATCAAAACTGAAAAAGAGTTTGGATTTAGCTAGTCTGCTCAAAAAGAGAATCTAAAGCTGTATAGTTTTTAAACACCTATTTTTACGGCAAAAATCAACTATACATTTTGTTTGTCTAAAATATAGACTGTAGTTACTCCTAACACTATTATCAACCATGATATTGTATAAAAAATAAACATTCTATTGCTTTTTTTATTGATATGTATCAATTTCTATCCTATTATAGACATTATAAAATGGTGTTATTAATTACTATAAGGAGATAGACAGATGACATTTTCAAACTCAGCAGAGTTATTGTCTTTTCACTGGGTTGCTTATACCATCTATGCAACGATGATCATATCGGTGATCGCATGGTTTGGGTATAACCTGACACGTAAAGAGGCAAAGTCAGTGTTTCGTATACCATTTTACTGGTATATGGCATTTTTAGTGGCAGGTGGTGTAGGACACCATATCTTTACCTACAACACAATTCCTTGGGTCTCTCAGGATATCGACAGACATAACATCACTCCGGACGCCAAGTATGAGTTCGAGATAGAAGATCACAAGTGGATCGGTCTTCCAGAGAAGATCATCATACAGTGTGGTCAGACAGTAGAGTTTGATGTTCACAGTCGTGATCTGGTTTATGGGTTTGGACTTTTCCGTAAAGATGGTTCGATGGCAATGCAGATGCAGGTCAACCCTGGAACAGATGTCAATGGTATCCTAGATTCCAATGACATTCTTTGGACCTTCAACCATAATGGCCTTTTTGACATGACATCAACAGAGTATTCTGGTCCAGCTGAATATAGTGAAGATGGAGAAGATCTTATGATGGTAAAAGACTTTGTAGAAGTTGTTGGTTGTACAAATGGAGGTGAAAAATGAGTTTTACTAAAAATCTGATCGAAGGTACAAACTTTGATCATACTGGCTTGAATGCCCTTCAAAAAGTGACACTCCGTGCAGTAGTCATGGCATTTCTCTTTTATGGTCTGGTGGCTATAGAGGGTATGATCATGCGTATGGTCGAGGTCGGTCATGTGGCAGGTAATCCACTTCCTGAACAGTTCTTTCATGCAGAACATTTCTTCTCTATCATGACGGTACACCCTATTGTGGGTATCTTTGGTTCGACCTATCAGCTGGTCTTTGGTGCCTTTACCTTTTTGGTGCCATATTTGACGAAAAAACCACTTTACAGTATTAAAGTAGCGAACTTTACATGGCTCATGATCACAGTGGGTACAGGACTGGCGTGGATCGCTGCTTTTATATGGCAGTACGCACCACTCTATACGCTCTACTGGCCACTGCCTGCTGATACACATCAGTTTAATGTCTTTGGCGGTATTGTGTTTATCCTGGGTGTGGCACTTATTATGGTAGGAACTTTAGGGTTTATCTATAACATCTATGCAACTATCTTTGCCCGTGTTGGTGTCCATAAAAATAAAACGACTTCAGAGCTTCTGATCTCTGGTTTTGGTATTGATGGTATGCTTAACCTCATTAATAAACTTCGTGGCAAGCAGCCTTATACTAAAGAGCCTGCACTTGCGCTTCCTGTTGTTGCGATCTTCCGTGGAACGGTTGACACGTTCTTGGATGCTCTGGTTATTTTAGGTGCGGGTATCTTGGTGCTTGTCTATCTTGTGTTCGATGCAAGCGGACATCCACTGGATGTTTCAGCTATCGATGCACTGCTCTACAAGAACTTCTTCTGGTGGGGACTTGACCTCGTTGCAGATGGTCTGGTACTGATCTATGTGGCAGGTTCATGGTACTTGCTGGCGACCTTGATCACTGGTCAGAAACTCTTTATGGAAAATGTTGCCCGTGCAGCATTGATGCTTGAACTTCTGGTCTCTTGGATGGTCTGGTCTCACCACCTTCTGGGTGACCAGGGACAGCCTGAGATGATGAAACTGATCTCGGGTGAGATGGTAACGGCTTTTGAGCTGTTGACACAGGGACTTGCACTTTTCATTACACTTGTAACACTCTGGAAAGCACGTCCTCTTAAGATGACAATGGAGCTGAAGTATCTTCTTGGTGGTCTCGTAGGCTTCGGTCTTGCGGTTCCTGCTGCGATCATTCAGGCAGATATGGGAATGAACCGTGTCCTTCATAATACGCAGTGGATCATTGGTGCACACGTGCATATCGCGTTGATCGTTGGGCTTTATATGACACTTTACAGTGCACTGTATGTGCTTTGGCCACTGGTGACGAACAACACAAAACTTTATTCACACAAACTCTCCAACGCGCACTTCTGGTTACACCTTATAGGTGGTATCGGTATGGGTGCATTTATGGGTATGGCGGGACTTGACGGTATGCTTCGTCGTCACCTCTATGTAGATGGACAGTTCAACCCGGACATGATCTTTGCAGCACTGTTTGGAACCATGCTTCTTGTGGCATGGGCGATCTTCCTTTATAACATTGTTATGAGTGTGGGTATAAAAGGACTTATTGGTATCTTCCTGCCTGCCAAAGATAAAACAGCTTCTTACGGTATTGAAGATGAACTGGTACCTGCAGACGATCCTGCATTTGCAAAATAGGCAGTATTTGGAGTACCAAAATGTGCGCTTGATCTGCAAATGAGATGACTTTTTGTCACTCCTGCGAAAGCAGGAGTCCACGAACTTGTTTTCGAGAATATGTTTGATTCATAAATTATTTGATTCCTGCTTGAGCAGGAATGACATGACTTATGTATATCTTTATAAGAAGGATGAGATTGATAAATTTGCAACGTGTCGCCCGTGAAGTAAAAAGTGTCGGTCTGTACGACCTTGTACTTCAGGATGCTCAGCGATTTGGCGGTAAGAAAAAGCTCACAGAAGATGAGATCATTGATCTGCTGAAGAAACATCCTGTACTTTTGGATGATTATATGCAGACCAACGTAGAGTACAACATCACCAATATTCATCTCAGAGATATCGAGACAGATGATCTGAAAGATGATTGCAAACAGCAGGCAGAGGCTATCAACAAAAACTTTGCCAAGCTCAAAGAACTGGAGAAATATACACTCGACTTTGAACAGAGTGCTACCCTTGTCATCATCTTTTCAATCGAATTTTTTGTTCTGTTTTCCGTACAGTATTTTATAGTATTGCTCAATCTGAAAGAGTGGCAGTGGTGGATCTATACCCTTTTTGCCTCTTCCGTTGCTATTGCCTACTGGTATGGTAAAAAGCAGAGCAGACTCTATGCTAAAAACAAAAAGATCTATGAAGCGCTCTATCTTGAAACATTGAAGATGATTGAGGTACTCGAAGATGCAGGCTGCATTAAAAAGTCCAACCTCTTGATCGAAGAGTGTGAAGATCATGTCTGAAAAAATAGCATTTGAACTTCCATGGAGTGAGGCACTGGCGTTGAAGGCGAGTAAACTCTATTATGATTATGACATGAGACACTCTGCCAAACGCTATATTGGCTGGCTCTTTGTGGGGCTGGTGCAGTTTGGTATTGTCGGTGCTTTAAAACATGACAGTTACGGTCTGCTTTTTACTTCCACCTTTTTGGTTGTGTACTGGTATTA
>JALWKG010000207.1 GCA_027081565.1 Helicobacteraceae bacterium | reverse complement strand
AATCTTAAAATATACAAGGGTAACACATGAAAAAAATCTTATGGGCGATCACAGCTTCATTGATCTTAATGTTAAGTGGCTGTAGTTCTAAAGAGCCAACAGTAGGGTATACCGGTCCAGCAGAGGTCAGTACCTACTTTGACGCACCACTTATGAGTGCAAATGAGGTTAAAGAGCGTCTCAATGGTGCCGGTTTTACTGTCGTCGCAGAAGATATTGTCTCTAAAAAGAAATTCACCTCTATTGTCTTTACCAATGATTACCTCAAAAAACTCGCAGACAGACCTGCTCGAGGTTTTCTAGCTGGAAGCCTTCGTGTCTTAATTGATACAGAAAACAACGTTACCAGAATCTCTAATCCCCGCTACTTTGTCAAAGCATTTTTACAAGAAGACTATAAGCTCAATGATGAGAAACCACTACTAGATACACTCAATAAAGCCTTTGACACACTAACTCCTTCTGAAGACAAATGGGCGTTTAATGAACTACCGGAGTACCAGTTTATGATAGGTCGTCCGTACTACCAGGACCAGATCATTGCAGGTGAAGGGAATACTACTGACCTTATCGCTAAAATTGATGGCGCTAAAAAGAAGAAGATCATTTTTAAGATGCAATTGAGTGAAGGACGTGTTCTTTACGGGGTCAAACTACATAAACGCACCATGAAATTTGTGGACAAGATCGGTGCCACTAACGCAGGTATCTTGCCATGGATGATACTGATTGAAAATGGTCAGGCCAAAGCCTTGCGTGCTGACTATATGATAGCTATCAGCTATCCCCTACTCGATCTTGGTGGATTTATGGGTATTATGACCGTACCAGGTGCGGTAGAGAAGGATGTCCAAAAATACTTTAAATAAAAAGTAGACCCAGCCTACCTATCATCATTGTGAATGAAACACAATGGTGGTATAAAACTTTCCATCCTTCGCTTCAACTTCATACACATAATCCAACTTATCTGCCAACCTAGCGATCATTTTCGAACCGATATATGAGCTAAACAGTGTCTCATCACTCTTCGCTCCAAGATCATTGACAATATGAAGCCGATGTTGATCAGCATCCACATAGTTTTTAATGGTCGAGTTATTTTTAGTATGCATAAAAATATTCTCAAAGATCGCTTGCATCACCTTTTGCATTGCCTCTTTATGGACATAGAGACTAAAATCCTCATCCCAGTTGGAGACCATGTCAAGCCCCTTCTTCTCTAAAATAGGTCGAAAGGCTTGCTGCATCATCATACACTGTTCCTGCATGGAGATCTGCTCTTTTTGCTTATTCATGTCCCACTCTATCTCTTTTAAAAAGAGTAGTTCACGCAGCTTGTTACTGATGGTCTTAACATCAGCTTCACTTTCTACAATAAACAGTGCCTTGTCTACTGATTCACTCTGTTTAAAAAGCGCCAAACGGGCCTTTAATATAGCGATAGGAGACTTTAACTCATGTGCTGCCTCTCTGAAGATATCCTGTTTTTGCTCACACATCGTCTCGTTTGATTCTTGCAGTTCTAAAATAGCCTCTTTTAGGTTCTCCACCTCTTGGCTGCCACTGCAAAGAGTCACAGCAGATTTCTGAATCGAACGCTCTTTACAAAAATCGACCAGACACTCTAGAGGCTGAAACAGCCTTTTTAATACAAGATCAAAAATACCGTTGATAAACAACCATGATATGAAAGAGATGACCAATAATTTCGTCACAAACACTAAGAGTTTCTGCTCGATAACGCCTCGTTCAGAGCTAATCACTATAGTAAGGTCTTTTGTTATGGGCTTAATAACATTCATTCTATTAGGGTCGACTTCAGGATCAGAGTTGACAGTGTATGCAAGATGGTCAAACAAGAGATCGTAACTCTTTTTTTTATACTGCTCATGAAAGTGTTGTTGTAAAACACTTTTCACATCCTCAGCCTCTGCACTGTGATGAGAGAGATCTTCTGCTACCACTTGCAGAGACTTCTTTAAACCTGAGGCCAACTCTTTTTGGTAGTCATATGCTAGGTAGAAACCAAGAACACTTAACATCAGCCAGGTACTTAAAGAGAAGTAACCCAAAACAGAACGTCTGAGGCTTCGACTTTTAAGCAATAGTATATCCTCGGGTTTTGATCGTAGTGATCACTTTGATTGGCAGTTTTTTTCTAATGTGCCCTATGGTGACATCAATTGTATTGGAAGAGATATTCTGTGGGTTTAGATAAAGTGCATCTAACAACTCCTCTTTCGAGACGATTGCTCCTCTCTTCTTTAAC
This sequence comes from Helicobacteraceae bacterium, assembly GCA_027081565.1. GTDB lineage: Bacteria > Campylobacterota > Campylobacteria > Campylobacterales > Sulfurimonadaceae > Sulfonitrofixus. The sequence goes on along the minus strand of JALWKG010000207.1, from coordinate 12,861 downwards.
AGGTAGAAAAAGAGATCACTCTCTTTACGTGTCAATGGTACAATTGCTCCATTAAAATGTAACTGCTTCATACTAGTGTTGCACATCAAACCATTAAGATTGATCTCTAGGGAGCTTTGATGGCGTCTGGCCAAGGCCTCTATACGTGCCAACAACTCATCATTGTCAAAAGGCTTGTCAAGATAGTCATCTGCACCCAGGTTCAGTCCACTAATCTTGTCTGCGATACTTCCATAAGCGCTGATAACTATGATACCCGTATCACTGTTTTTTGCTTTGATCTTGGGGATTAGAGACATTCCCACATCTTCACCATCAATGTCTCTGTCTAAAAGTACCACATCATAAAAGAACTGATCAATATAGTCACTGGCCTCTTCTGCCGTCTTAAGAACATCAATAACGAAGTGCTGAGAGAGGTACCGCGCCACCAACTCTGAGAGTTCACTGTTATCTTCAAGCATCAATATTCGCATGCACGCCCCTTTACTACATCATATAATCAATGAGATAAGGATGCGCTAAAACGCCTGTATCAATTAGATCATCTTCAACCTTATTACTAAGCATAACATCCTACTGTGACGATTAAGGAAGTACTATCGTATCATCGCTTCTTTCAAAAAAGTCTATTAACGCTTTTTTATCTATGGTGTGTGAAGCACCACGGTAGAGGTTCTCTTCTAATAGAGCGAGGACCTCGGCAACAATACCGCCTTCATGTTTATATGAGAGAAGCAACTCAAAGAGTTCCTTATCATCTTTGGCTTTTTTAATGCGCTTTGAGAGCGGGGTTACTGTAGGCACTTTTGCAGGTCGTTCTTGCCTGTTTAAGAGTAAAAGCCAAACAAAGATGGCCCCTATCACAAAACCGACAACCGCTGCTGCTAAAAGTTCATACCTAGCATCATTACTCCTAGTAGAAGCATCCTCTTTCACTTCACTGCTGCGACTCTCTTTTGAAAGTTCTATATTACTCGCTTGTGAAGAGGAATCAACACGTTTAAGTGGTGTTCCCCCTGTGACCTTGATGTTAACAGGTTGACTCTTTTTCACCACTTCCTTTTGCGTCTCTTCGTCAAAGTAGTGCAGTTCAAAAGGAGGAATCGTATAGTCCTCTTCAGCAATAATCACAATCTTCTGCTCAAATATCCCACCATACTGATCTTTATCCAGACCACTCTTAATAGTAGGCTCATTGGCATAGATCACAGCACCTGGCATCTCTAGATTAAACTTTTGGACATCATCGATGTTGCCGTGTCCAACAACCTTCACCGTCAGATTCACCGGTTTGTTGGCCAATGCAGTCATTCGGTCAACATCGACTTTGATATCAAAATCTCCATAAAGTTCCAGTCCATTGGGAAGTGATTCAGCTTCTATGGAAACACTGTTAGAAAAGAGTTTTGTATATCGTATCTGTTGGCCAAAGGCACTGTTGAAAAATGGGTCCAATCCTCTTCGGTTCTGCTTACTGATCTGTCCCACCTTTGCCATGACAGCGGGAATCTTTAAGGTACCGCTACGCTGAGCAAACAGCAGATAACTGTAGGTCTGCGTTGTATACTCACCCTCAACCCCTTCTTTGACACCATCAAGCTGTTTGACCCAAAAATCTTCAAATTTCGGTTCTTCTATGTCTAACTTATAGACAGGGATATTAGGCTTCTTTTTAAAGACAAGATCAAAACGTACCATCTCTCCGACATGTACCTTTGTCTTAGAGACTCTGGCATCCAAGACCACCGGTGCACTTTTGTCCTGAGAAGGCTCTACGATCTTTACAGGGATCGTCTTTGTATGTTCTACACCGCCATCGACCAAGACCTTGTAGCTTGGAATCTCTAAAGATTGTTGCGGTGTAAAGGTGTAACTCTTGGAGATGGTCTTTTGAAAGTCACCGTTAATGATCTTAATGTTTTGTGAACTTCCTGTTTGTGTAATAGCTGCACCTGCGATCTCTTGAATGGTTGGAAACTCTATATCACTTCCTGTAGCCGAGATCGTATAGGTCACGCTGTCGCCTCGATAGAGTGCGTTTTTGTCGACTGAGACCTTAACGTCGGCAACTAATAAAAGTGGTAAAAATAGTAATAGGTATAAACTACCAAGCAGTTGTCTCTTCATGAGGACCTCCCTTGTTTTTTAAAGGTACCATCAATGTCTTGATACCTCTTTTGTCTAGCATTTTTTTGTATTTTCGCTCTTGCATATCGCTGATAGGCTCCTCTTTTGGTGTGCCTTTGTTCATCTTTTGTTCTTTGGCTTTCTCTTTTTTGGCCTCTTTATCTTTTTTCTCTTTGGCCTTTTTTTCCTGCTCTTTTTTCTCTTCTTCTTTTTTCTTATCTTCCGCTTTTTTCTGCGCGTCAGATTTCTGCTTTTTCTGATCTTTTTGATCTTGTTTTTTATTCTGATCGCTCTTTTTCTGCTGATCTTTTTTATTTTGATCTTGTTTGTTTTGTTGATCTTTCTGTTTCTGATCTTTGTTCTTCTGGTCTTTTTTATTTTTATCGTTTTTCTTTTGATCTTTATTCTGCTTTTTCTGCTGCTCTTTTTTCTCTTTTTTGAGCAGTTCCAGGTTATACTTGGTATCTTCATCATCTCCAAGTTTCAAAGCCTCTTCATAAGATGCTATCGCCTCATCGATCTTTTTTGAGTTGGCATAAGCATTACCGATATTATGGAGTGCTTTGGCTTTGAGTTCAGGCTTTTGAACCCCTTGATACGTTTTTATCGCATCTTCATAGCGCTTCGCCTTATAATAAGCGTCTCCAAGGTTGAAAAGAACATCATCGTTTTTGTCGTCTAAAGATTCATACAGAGATGCCGCCTTGGTATAATTGCCCTCAGCATAAGCTGTTTTAGCATTTTCTATCGTTTTGAAATCTAAGAGTCCTCCAAAAAGTGTTAACTGTAAAAGCATAACGATCCCTACTGTTTTAAACATCATTTCTCCTTTTAACAGGAAGTGAATAGAGCGAGAGCAGTAGTAACAACAGACCGAGACTCAAAGGATAGTAAAAAAGTTCTCTCACATCTTTGATGGTTGACTCCTCCTCATTCTTCTCACTAAAACGTTGTTTAACTGCTTGTGCTAAGGCATCGATATCATTATTTTTTAGTGAGTACTTCATATAGGCACCCCCACTTTGAAGTGCCAAGGTCTTTATTTTTTCATTAAGTCTCACCACAACGATATCCCCATTTTTGTCAGTTAAAGCACCAGTGGCCTCAGGAATCACTCCACCTTTTTGTGTACCAATGTTATAAACAAAGACAACTATATTATGGTTTTTAGCATAACTTATCTCTTCAGAAAAATCCTTTTTATCACCACCATCTGTAAAGAGAACCAGTGCTTTTTTCGGACTCTCTTTCATCAGATCATTGGTCACTTCCAGGGCATTCATCACCGAAGTGCCTCTGAGTGTTACAGAGTCCAGGTTCATATTGCTCACCAGATAATCCAAAGTTGCAAAGTCTTCCGTCAAGGGTGAGATCAAAAAAGCCCGAGAGCTAAAACCGATCACTCCTATCTTAGCCTCTTCAAAATCATCACTGAAAGATTTAAACTTCTTTTTAGCCAGAGCCAAACGGTTAGGATAGACATCATTTGCAAACATCGAACGTGAAAGGTCAAAAGCAGCGATCACATCGATACTGCTGCTACTGACTTTGATCTCACCCTCATCTACATAAGGACGCCCTAAAGCTACGATCATCATTGCCGCAGAGAGTAGTAAAAACAGACTTTTTACCTTAGGAGAGAGCACCCCCTCACTCAGTTGAAGTTTTTCTAAGACCTCAGCATCGAAATAGGCCTTTAAACTCCCCCCTTTTCGAAAGAGCATCAGTGCCATAGGCAACAGCAGCAACAATAAGAGAAGATATTCAGGTGATTTAAACTGCATTACGTCTCCTTCTCATTAAGATATACAAAAACACCAAGAGTATCGCCCCGCCTAAAGGGTACTGATAATAATAGTGCTTTTTGATAAACTTGTTGGCCTTGATCTCACTCTTTTCCAGTTGATCAATCTCATCATAGATCTCCTGAATACGTTCAGCAGTACCTGCCATATAGAACTTACCGCCCGTCTCTTTAGCGATCTCATTCAAGACATTTTTGTCGACATCTCTGTCACCACCCACGCCGATCACATAGACTTTGATTCCATATTTCTTCGCTGTCTTTATAGCAACATCAAGAGGAACGGTGCCCGTGTTATCAACACCATCCGTTAAAAGTATGGCAATCTTATGTTTGGCATGAGACTCTTTAAAAAGTTTCGAACTCATAAAAAGTGCTTCATAGAGTGCTGTACGCTGTTTTCCAGCGATTCCGACATCGATAATCTTCAAAAGTTCACTCACACTTTTTTTGTCATAGGTCAAAGGAATAGCCACATAAGCAAAGTCTGCAAAGATCGTCAGACCCAGTTTATCATGCTCACGCTTTTTCAAAAAGTCCAAGACGATCCCTTTGACGATCTCAAATTTGTCATACTGTTCCATCGAGCCACTGGCATCTAAAAGCAGAGAAATCTCATAACCTTTATCGTTTTGAACCACAACCTCATCCTCTTTAATAGGACTTGCAAGTGCTATCACTAAAAGAAGAAGCATCAGGGCTTTTACACCCTGAACCAAAAAGCTCTGCTTCTGTGCCACTTTTTTCAACATAGGCAGGTTTGGCATAATCAGTTGTTGCCGTTTGGCTTTACAAAACTTCTCACAGACGATAAACAGCAGTAAAATTAAAAAGACGAAAGGATATTCAAAAACAATATTACCCATGGCTCACCTCCTTAATAAAATCCTGCATCTCTTTGAAAAGACCTTTATCAAGTTCAGGTATCTCTTTTCTGTACTTGTAAGGTTCTAAAGCCAAGAGCAGTTTTTGTAATCTCTGATCATCATCTGCTGCATACTGTGCCAGATGAGAAAATGCATAGATACTCTCTTTGGTATTTTCAATCTTGAGTTTTTTCAGTCGTTCTATAGCCAACTTCTTTTGACTCATAGGCGCTTTTTTAGTGAGATACTTATAGATCAAAAAAGCACCCATAAACAAAAGGATTATTGCCACACCCAACACACCTAAAAAGATATAAAATGAGTAGTCTTCTACAGCCACAAGGCCTTTAATATCGCGTAACTGTTCCATCTTAATGCCTGAAAAGATTTGAGAGCTTTACAAAAGGCTCTTCATCGGTATAGATCTTAGTATGTTTGATACGGTGTTGATCAAAGTGCATCATCAACTTTTTATCATGTGCTTCCAACTCTTTTTGGTATGCGTTTAAGATCTTGGGAGAGAGCATAAACTCTTGATGCTGCATCGTATTAGGGTCCACCAACTCCATCTCATCCAAAAGCTTTGGCGCCTCTTCAAAACGATCACGTACCATCACTGCAAAAAGCTCATGTTTGTTCAACATAGAGAGATCGATATCCCCATAAAAATCACCTACTATAAAGATGAGTGACTTCTTTTTAATACGCTCATTGACATACTCTACAAAAGCGCTGTAATCACTCTCATGTTCAAGAGGGTTCAGACCAAGCGCCTTCTCCAAGGTGATGTTCAAAGCCCCCATCTTTTTAGTCGGCGGCATAAAAAATTCCTCTTTATCTGAAAAGAAGAGTGTACTCAAGCGGTCATCGTTTTTAATACTTGAGTAGGAGAGCAGTGCCAATATCTCCGCCATCAGTTCCTGCTTGAAGCGGCGGGTACCAAAATAGATACTGCCACTCACCATAAAAGCGACAACGATATTGAGTTCACGCTCCTCATTAAAGAGGTTCACAAAGGGACGACCTGCTTTAGCCGTTACTTTCCAATTGATCTTGCGGACATCATCTCCGATCTCGTACTCTCTAAGCTCTTTAAAGTCCAAGCCGTTACCAGAGAAAAGGGAGGGAGAACCTCCAACATTTTGACCGAAGATATTGCGCCGTGTTTTGATCAATATCTCTTCGGTTTTATCCAAAAACATCATCACACCTACGGCAGTTTGATGGCTTGGAGGATTCTGTTAACGATCTCATCTTCTGAGATACCAGCAGCCTCTGCCTTATAGTTCAAGATAATACGATGACGCAAGACACCATGTACCACATCAGCAATATCAAGAGGTGTCACAAAGTCATTGCCTCTGATATAGGCGATCGCTTTTGCTGCCTTGTAGAGGTTGATCGATGCACGAGGAGAAGCGCCATAGTCGAGATACTCAGCAATCCCTGACACTCCATACTTCTCAGGCTCACGGGTCGCATAGATCAGTTTAACTATGTAAGCCGTCACTGCGTCATCAATATGCACCCCTTCAACAGCCTCTCGCATTGCTAAGATATCACCAGCGTCAGCCACTTTCTCGATAGCCCCAAAATTACGATTTGCCACACGATTGACGATCTCGATCTCTTCGTCAAAACTGTTGTAGTCAACATTGACCTTCAACATAAAACGGTCGAGTTGTGCTTCAGGGAGTTGGTAGGCACCCTCTTGTTCAACAGGGTTTTGTGTCGCCAGTACTAAAAAAGGTGCTTCGAGTTTAAAGGTGTCTTCAGCAATCGTAATTTGCTTCTCTTGCATCACCTCCAAAAGCGCTGATTGTACCTTCGCAGGTGCACGGTTGATCTCATCTGCAAGCAGTAAGTTGGTAAAGGCAGGACCACGTTTGATCTTAAAAGTCCCCTCCTTCTGATCATACATCTCAGTTCCTACAATATCACTAGGCAAAAGGTCTGGTGTAAACTGCACCCGTTTAAAATCAAGTCCAAGAGCCTTGGCCAAAGCATTTATCGCAGTAGTCTTTGCCAGACCAGGGACACCTTCGACCAGAATATGACCGTCACTTATCAGGCCAATAAGCATAGCATCGATCAAATTTTCTTGGCCGACCATCACTTTTTTTACTTCTTCTTTTATAGCATCTATTTTCTGTTTCAAAATTATTCCTTTTTTTGAATGCCTACGCATCCTTCTATATTTCTTATTTTAATCAAGATCTCTACACAAATATGCACGTCTTGCTCTTAATTCTTAAAATTATAAGTCTTCAATGTTAATCTTCAGTAAACATTTCATAAAATACGTAACCTATAGATAACTCCATAGCTAGATATAAAATGTACAGGAGTACATGTTGTCCCATCTCATTACCGCTCTCAGCATGAACCTTGTTATTTCAGAACAGGTAACACCACTTTTTGATTATCAACTTTTGAGTGCAATCTTACTCACTATCGTTGGACTCTTACTACTCATTTTAAACTACCTTTTCAAACGAAACAAAAAAGAGTTACGGAGACACCAAGAAGAGTTGGCTAACCTTCATGAAGAGACCTTGGAAGCCGAACGCGCCAAAGATACCTTTTTAGCCAATGTAAGCCATGAGACACGAACTCCTATGAACGCTATCATAGGTCTGAGTCATATCATCTTGCAAGGTGATCTGAACAAGACACAAAAAGCCAATGTCTCTAAAATCAAACGCTCAGCCGAACACTTGCTCTCTATCACTAATGACATCTTGGACTTCTCTAAGATCGAAGCAGGCAAGTTAGTGATCAGAGAGAGCAGTTTTGAACCTGATGTCTTGATCGCTGATCTTAGTGACATGCTGGGTCTGCAGGCCCATAACAAAAACCTTGAGCTACTTTTTGATATAGACAAAAAACTTCCTACATCCATTATGGGGGACCAACTTCGCATTAGCCAAGTTTTGATCAACCTGCTTAACAATGCTATTAAGTTCACAGAAAAAGGAGAGGTCTTACTCAAGGTCTCTGTCCAGTCTCAAGAAGAGAACACCTACCATATCTGTTTTGAGGTCAAAGACACGGGTATCGGCCTGACAGAAGAACAGTGCAGCAAACTGTTTCAAGCTTTTGATCAAGCGGATAATAAAATCAGCCGTAAATATGGTGGAACTGGTCTTGGCTTGGCTATTTCCAAAGAGTTGGTAGAGAAGATGGGTGGAAAGCTAGAGGTACAGAGCCGTTACAAAGAGGGAAGCCGTTTCTATTTTACATTGCCTATTGAAGTTCCTCAAAGTACAGAACAGAAGAGTACATCCAGTAATGTCGCCAAGCAGAAAAAAGTCTTGATCTTAGAGCCTAACAAACATAGTGCTCATCTCATTCATAAAACTTTGACAGAGCATGGTGCCATCACTTCGGTCATCGCTAATATAGACAAACTCTATCTCTACCTCACTAAAGAGCATTATGATGTCTTGATCATCGATGAAAGTTACCTATCCAGACTCAAAGATATACCTGAAGTCAAAAAAGAGGTTGACAATATTGTTTTACTCAAATATGAGATGAGTGATCCAAGTGAGGAGAGAGGTCTTGAGCCACAGGCCACAGTTGTCAAACCATTCACCTACAAAACACTGTTGGAGGCTTTTCATGAGATCTACACCTATGAGAAGGCCTCTAAAAAAACTAAAGAACATCTCTATACTTTAGAAGACATCAGCGTTTTAAGGGGTAGTAAGATCTTAATGGCAGAAGACAACGAAGGTAACCAGATGGTCATCGAGGGGCTTTTAGAAGGAAGCGGTATCGAGATCACCACAGTGAAAGATGGTCAAAAAGCAGTTGAGGCCATCTTTAACTCAGGCAAAAAGTATGAGCTTGTCTTAATGGACATCAACATGCCTGTTATGGATGGTTATGTGGCTACTTCTATCATACGTGAGTACCCTAAGTATGACGAAACCCCTATTATTGCTATTACAGCTAACATCAATGAAAATGATATTGAAAAATGTAAAACCTTGGGAATGCAGTCACATCTTAATAAACCCGTAGACGTCAGCCATTTTTATAAAACTCTCTTGGAATATATAAAACCAAAGGCAGCCAAACAGCATACTGCCGCACCGACCAGCAGTGAACAGACCCCTGCAAAACTCGAAGAGATACCAGGTCTTGACAGCAACGATGGTCTCACCAGACTTAACGGAAACCTTAAAGGCTACCAGAGTGTTCTCTTTAAGTTTGCAGAGATGTTTGCTGATATCGATACAGTCTTGACTCAAGCGATGCATGAAGAGAACCATGAAGAAGGTCGTGCTCAGGCCCACAGTCTTAAAGGACTTGCCGGTAATATCGGTGCTAAAAGGATATACACTCTGGCCAAAGAGCTCGAAGATGCCTTTAAAGAAAAACAGGGTCATTACGCAGAACATATTGCCATGATCAAAAAAGAGCTAGAACCACTTATATCTGGTATCAACCAGTTGCAGAAACAAGAGCACGTTCCAGAAGAGAGTTCTAAAACAGAGGTGACTGCTCAACAGATTGTCGAGATCTTAGAGCCTTTGACACTTTATGCAAAAAAACGTCAGGCACTTGATATCAAAAAATCGTGCCAAGAGATCAGCAAGTATCAGTGGCCTTCAGAATATCAAAAAGCGATTCATGATATTCTAGCTGCTGCACAATCCTACCAATTCAAAATTATCATTGTTCGTGTTGATGAGATCTTAGCCGCACAAAAAGGAACAAAGTGAGCCCTATAGACTTTTCTAAATCAAAAATACTGATCGTTGATGACAGCCCTGCCAACATTGACATCTTGCTTGAACTACTTCGAGACTTTGACGTTCGTGCGGTCTTGGATGGTCAAGATGCTCTCAACGCAGTGTCAGAAGAACTTCCAGACCTGATCTTGCTCGATATTACTATGCCGGGTATTGACGGCTTTGAAGTCTGTCGTAGACTTAAAGCAGACAAAAAATCAAAAGATGTTCCTGTTATATTTTTGAGTGCCAGTACTGATGATGAAAGTATTGTCAGAGGTTTTGAACTTGGGGGCATAGACTATATCACCAAACCCTACCTCTCTAAAGAGATAGTGGTACGGGTACGCACCCAACTCAAACTCAAAAGTGCATTAGAGACTGCATACCATCTCAGTAACAGAGATGCCCTGACCAACGTCTCCAACCGTACCCGTTTTTACAATTACGCCCCAAAACTGCTGCAACAAGCTAAAGAACGCAAGATTGCACTCTATCTCGCTGTCATAGATATCGATGCTCTTAAACAAATCAACAGTCAACATGGTCATGTTGTGGGAGACCGCGTGATCCAAAGTTGCGCTAACAGTATTAAACGTATGTTAAAAAATGTAAATTTAGTCACACGCAGTGGTTCTAATGAATTTCTAGTCATTTTCAGTGGTTCTAGCCATAATGCCATTGTAGAGCAGTTGGAACATCTTCGTACCTATTTTGAGCGTTCACAGATCGTACCCGGCAGTGATATACACTTTAGTGTCACCATCGCCTTGAGTGCCCTGCAAGAGACAGATAAACAGATAGATACCCTTATTGCAAGAGCCCATGATAAGATCAAGATCTCTGAGATCAAAGAAAATATTGTATTAGGATAATCTTCTATAACAAACATACAATTCAGAGAAATTATTACTAAGAGATGCTAATATTAATATAATACGGCTGTTAAAAGGGGGAATGTACTATGCACACCACACTTCACAATCAACATCTCTCACCTAAAAAAGCTCATATCTTAGTGGTAGACGACAATCCAGGTGACATAGACATTTTACTTGAACTATTACAAGGATATGACGTTCGTACAGCGACAGATGGAGCAAGTGCTCTGGAGTCTGTTGCTATGGAAAAGCCTGACCTTATCTTACTCGATATCAATATGCCTGATATGGATGGGTTCGAAGTCTGTCGCCAGCTTAAAGCCAACGAAGATACTCAAGATATCCCTATACTTTTTTTAAGTTCTCGGAATGATGTTGACAATATCGTCAAAGGTTTTAAACTCGGCGGAGCAGATTACGTGACCAAGCCCTACCTTCCCCAAGAGATGATTGCGCGTATTCAAACCCATCTACAACTCAGTGAGACAATCTCGGCCTTAAACAGACTGGTCTATGTAGACCATCTAAGCGGTATTGCCAACCGTAGAAGTTTCTTTACCAAAGCCCCTAAACTTTTTGAAGATGCTACCAAAAATCATATACCCCTCCATCTTTTTATGATAGATATGGACAACTTTAAACAGATCAATGATACCTATGGACATAGTATTGGTGACAAGGTCATCCAAGGCTTGACCGAGTGTGTTCAAAAAAGTGTTTCTAAGGTCGATATGTTTGCAAGGCTGGGTGGTGATGAGTTTGTATTGATACTGACAGGGATAAGTGCGCATCAAGCACATCAACAACTGAAACAACTTATGTTAAACGTCCAGGAGGCTTCACTTTCTACTATCAGTAGTGCCAAGGTGACCATCAGTATTGGAATGGTAAGTAAAAAAGAGCAGGACAATAATATAGAAGATCTGTTAATACGCGCTGACGCCAGACTTTATAAATCAAAGATCACTAAAAACACACTGCACTACCGACAGGATCACATCACATGAAAATAGATAAAAAGAGCTCAAAAGTCCTCGTCGTCGATGACAATCCTGTCAACATAGACTTTCTGGTTGAACTCCTCAAAGAGTATGATGTTCGAACCGTATTGGATGGGATCAGTGCACTCGAAGCGATAGAAGAGGAGAGGCCAGATGCTATTTTACTTGACATCAGTATGCCTAAAATGAATGGTTTTGAACTCTGTGAAAAGTTAAAGTCATCCAACAAAACAAAAGATATCCCCGTCATATTCCTTACAGCAAACCATGATACTAAGAGTATTGTACATGCCTTTGAAGTAGGCGGTGTTGATTATATATCCAAGCCCTATAACACACAAGAGGTGCTGGTACGACTTCAAACCCATCTTAAACTTAAAAAAGCACTTGAGCTTTTGGCCCATGGCCTTTACTATGATGATCTCACTGGTGTGCCTAACCGAAAAAAGTTTTTTAAAGATTCGCAAAAATGGATCAAACGCGCACAGATGGACATGCCTTTTCATCTACATGTATTAACCGTCGCGCATTTTAATGATTTTAATAAAGAGTATGGATACGAAGTAGGTGACTATATCATCAAAGCCATTGCGATGATCGTTCAAAAAGTCGTTAAAATAGACTATACACTCTCACGTTTTGGTGGCGCAGAATTTTTTCTTGTCTTTCATCATATTTCAGAAGAAGAATCTGACAAATGGGTCGAAGCCATTAAAAATGCCAGTCAAAAAGTGAAATTAAGACAGTACCCAGAACTAAAGTTCACTATCAAGGCAGGTTCTACAACATCTTTGAAAAGTGATGAAACGATAAAAGAGATGATTAAACGTGCCCATAAGGCACAAAAATAGACCTTACCAAGCTTTTAGCTGGTAAGTAGTTTATACGCCAGGTCTAGTATATAGACCTAGCCTGTCACTTAGTTACAGCCACATCCTGTTCCACAGCTCTCATCGTTAGATGCTGGAGCTGCTTGTTTTGGTGCTGCAGCTGTTGAACATGCTGATACACCAGGAGGTGTTGTTGGCTGAACACTGGCATTATCTACGCCGCCATCAGCATTGATCTTTTCGATCGTTTCCCAGATAGACTCAGCTGCTTTCATAAAGCGCTTAGCTGTCTCAGACTCTGGTGCAAAGTAAGTTACTGGCTTACCTTCATCTCCACCCGTACGAACTGCTGGCTCGATAGGCACTTCAGCAATGATCTTAGTATCAAACTCATCTGCCATAGGCTGTGTTGTACCCTTACCAAAGATGTCATACTCAACACCTGTGTCTGGAGCAATAAAACCTGACATGTTTTCAATAATACCGGCAATAGGAATGTTCAATTTTTTGAACATGTCTAATGAACGACGTGAGTCATCAAGAGAGACCATCTGTGGTGTTGTAACCGTAACACCCGCAGTTACAGGAACTGACTGGGCAAGTGTTA
>JALWKG010000206.1 GCA_027081565.1 Helicobacteraceae bacterium | reverse complement strand
CTATTAAAATGGTAGTGGGAATCATGAGTGGATCTGTCGCTATCTTAGCCTCTGCTATTGACTCGTTTTTGGATCTACTGGTCTCTATCTTTAACTATTTTGCACTTCATCAGTCTGAAAAAAAGGCAGATGCCAAATTTAACTTCGGAAGAGGAAAACTAGAAGCCATTGCTGCTGTGATGGAAGGTACTATTATCTCCATTTCTGGGCTCTTTATCGCCTATAACGCAGTTAATAAACTTTTACATCCTAAGCCAATTGCCTATATGGACCTTTCACTTATTGTGATGGGGGTCTCTATTGTACTGACATCAGGGTTGGTCTTTTTTTTAATCAGTATTGCAAAGAAGACAGGAAATCTTGTTATTCGTGCTGATGCACTGCACTACAAAACCGATCTCTATACAAATGGGGCCATTCTGCTGGCACTTGGTGTTATTCATTTTACGGATTTTGAGTTGATCGATCCCCTTTTGGGTATTGGTATTGCCATCTATATGATCTATTCTGCTTTTCCTATTGTCAAAGAGGGCTTTTTGATGTTGATGGACATCGCGTTGGATGATGATGAGATCGAGAAGATCGATACCTACCTGAGTACATTCAACGATATCAATGGCCACCACCACCTCACTACCCGACGCTCAGGCTCAGATATATTTATCACCGTACATGTTGTCTTTAACATCAGTATCTCTCTTTATGATGCCCATCGCATCTCAGACAAGATCGAAGAGGGTCTTCAAGCACTTTTTGAAGATGAGCGGGTACATACCATCATACATATGGACCCCTATGATGATTCAGACATCAATGACGAACACTAAAAAGGAATTAACATGAAAAAAATCGTACTTTTAACACTAAGCACACTGGCCCTTTTGGCCAATCCCTATGAAAGTAACCAAGAGGAGATGGACTCTGTCATTAAAACTGGACAAGAGGTCTCTACCACCCTGCTGAAGACCTTGGGCAAAAACCTAAAAAAAGAGATGAAAGCCGGTGGTCCTATCGCTGCGGCCTCGTTTTGTACCACCAAAGCCTACGACCTAACAGAGTCCGTGGACAAAAAGTATGGTAAAGAGATCTCAGTCAAACGCATCTCACTTAAAGAGCGCAATCCTGCAAACAAAGCTGTTGGAGATGAGTTGATCATTTTAGACGCTATGGATAAGATGCAAAAAAGCGGTGTGGTATTGCCAGAGTATTTTGTAGAGCGAGTCAACAAAGAGACCTATAAGTACTATAGACCCCTGAGTATTAATAAACAAGTCTGTTTAAAGTGTCATGGCAACGTGCAGAACAACCCTAAACTCTCAAACTATTTAAACAAAACCTATCCTCATGACAAAGCAACAGGTTACGAGTTTGGTGATCTTCGTGGTGCTGTAGTAGTCACCATTAAAAAGTAAGTCAGGCTACGTTACTTTCAAATGCCTCTGCTGTCATAGCATGCAGTCGACGTTCCAACTTGCCGATAACCTCTAAAAGCTGGTTGGAGATATCCAAGAGTTGGTTATAGTACTCTCTAGCAATCTCTTTATCACTTTCAGAAACCTTTTTTTTCATGTTGAAAAGTTTTGAGAAAAACGAACGGTTCATCTCTCCAAAATAGACTTTAAAGATCTTCATATATATATCATGAAGGTTGAAATGCAATGTCTCTATCTCATGAAGACAGTCCATACCTGGAATGGCATTAAGGTTTTGCCCATCACCATAAAACCACTGACCAAATTTACACTCCGTACAATCTACAGGAATGGCGTCTTTTTCTATTGGTAAGCCTTCTATAAGAGCCTTGGCACGTTGAACCCACTTGACATGTGCTTTTTTTGCACTATGTAAATGCTCTACTGTCTCACTTTTATTCATAATAATGCTCCTATAACTAAATAAACTATATCATAACAAAAATATGTTACATAAATATCACAAAAAATAATATTTATATATATATTCAAATATCCTATAGCAAAATCAAGGTGCAGTTACGCTATATTGAGCTGGCAAAGTTGTACAAAAGAGTCCTCCAGTGCATCAAGTCTTGCATCTAACTCTTTGACCAACATCTTCATATCACTGTAATCTTTCTTGGCATCTCCATGTTCGTCTTCAGAAACATCATGACTGAGTCCAAACAGCAGCGCAAAAAAAGAGTACTTCATCTCGGAAGAATATGTTTTGAAGATATGTCGATATTTTTCTTGCAGTTCATAACGCAAGATCTCTATCTCTTCTATGACATCAAAATAGAGTATCTCACTCGATGTAATGTTTTTAGAGACCTGCGTTAAAAGTTCACTGTGTTCATATAACCACTGACAAGGCATGCATCTGTCACGATATGTAGGGATCGCCTTTTTAGAGACCTCTTCACCATGGATCAATTCATTGGCATACTGTAACCATCGGACATTGTCCAATTTAGCAAGTCTAATATTTTGTGAGACTTGTAACTGATCCATGAGACACCTCCCCCTACAGTAATAAATAATAAATAATATTTATTATTATAGCAGACATTTATTACATTTTCATCACTTTAGTATTAGTAATTGTTATATACTACCACTTAATTATAGTATTAAAAGAGAGAAAAAAGATATTTTATGTAATAAAAAAAGGGGAATGTTGCATACCTGCTATAGGCATGCAAAGGGGTTTTAACGGTCCGAACTCGTATCTATTGCGCATACTCTATGGCGCGACTTTCTCGAATGACATTAACTTTAATGTTACCAGGGTAACTTACTTTAGCCTCGATATCTTGTGCGATCTCTTTGGCTAAAAGAACAGCCTCATCATCACTCACCAAACTTGCACTGACCATCACACGAACCTCACGACCCGCATTAATAGCATACGCCTGTTTAACACCACTTTTGGTAGAGGCGATCTCTTCGATCTCTCCTACCCGTTTGACAAAGCTCTCCAAGACCTCTCGTCTCGCACCAGGTCTTGCAGCAGAGAGCGCATCACCCGCACAAACAGCAGCACACTCAACCGTCTCGATCTCTTGTTGTCCATGGTGTGCATAAATAGCATTGATCACCACCGCATCTTCATTGTATCGACGACAGATCTCTGCGCCCAAGTCAACATGTGAGCCTTCAAAATCATGAGTCATCGCTTTACCTATGTCATGTAAGAGACCCGCACGTTTGGCCAACTGGGCATTACCGCCCATCTCTGCTGCCATGATCCCTGCCAAGTTTGCCACTTCCAAGGTATGGGCCAAAGCATTTTGACCATAACTCGCTCGGTAACGCAGACGACCAACAAGTTTGATCAGCTCAGGATGAAGCCCACTGATACCCAATTCAAAGATAACATTTTCACCATCTTTTAAGATCTTCTCTTCAAAATGCTCACAAACACTTTCATAGATCTCTTCGATACGAGCAGGCTGTATACGACCATCTTCGATAAGCAGTTCAAGTGTACGTGTTGCTATAGCACGACGGTACATGTTAAAGCTGCTGACCACAATAGCATTAGGCGTGTCATCTATGATGATGTCAACGCCAAGAACTGCTTCTAGCGTCCTAATGTTACGCCCTTCACGCCCTATAATGCGTCCTTTCAACTCATCATCACTAAGCTGAACGGTGCTGGTCAAACGTTCATGAGCAAAGTCACTGGCAAGTCGAGAAGTCGCTTGAGCCAAAATGTAGTTTGCATGACGCTCACCCTCCTCTTTAGCCTCGCTCTCATAACGGCGCACTATATGTGCGATATCTTCTCTTGAACGCTCTTCTACTTGGGCGAGCAGGATCTCTTTTGCCTCTTCTTTGGTCATTCCCGCTGCATTTTCTACTGCATGTATGGCAC
>JALWKG010000205.1 GCA_027081565.1 Helicobacteraceae bacterium | reverse complement strand
CTGCTTCATAAAGTTGACGCAAGGTCTTAGCATCCATCAGATCATTGTGAATAAGATGGGCCACCACTTCTGGATGATTCTCTTTTAAAAGTAACTCAAAAACAGAAGACTCTAAAGCCGTGTTGGATGCTAACACTTTTTTAACATGCTCACCTCTCTGAACTAACACCTCCTGCATCTGCAGTGTCAAACTGCGGTTATGTGCCAAGGCCTCATCATACTGCTCCAAAAGATGTTCAAAAAGCTCTTCATCCAAGATGATCTCTTTTGTGACGTTCTCAGGAAACTGTTCTAAAAGTGTCAGTGCCACTTCTCGCTTGAGCGTGTGGTTCAAAGAGAGGACCTCTTTCACTGCTTTTTTGTCTAATCCAAGCAAGTACTTTTGCAGTGGTAAACTCAGATCCTCACGCATAGCAATAAGCATCTGAATATCATCATTACCTTTTTTCAGCCACTGTTTAAGTACTTTTTCTGTGGTGTTGGAATGCAGAGCTATCGCGTTTAAGATCTTCTGTGTTGAGTTGTCACACCCCTCTTTTAGTGCGATCTGAAGCGGTTCAAGCATGGCAATGGTCTCCGTGAGTTCTGCATTTCCGCCCTGGTTTAGAAGGTGCATGATCCCCATGTTCGCGTACTGAACATTATGGTTGCGTTCGATGTTTTCATAAAAACGACTGACCAAGGCTGCTGTGATGTCTCGGTTGTCATCGTTTTCAAAAAAGCCTTCACCCTCCCAGTTATAAAGAGAGAGCAGACGTAAAAAAAGTGTATTGGATATATAGGGGTTTTGCAGATAGCCCATGAGTCGTTCTCTATCGCCACTGAGTTTAAGGCTCATCATCAAGGTGTCTGCTTCTATGGCATGACACAACCACCGTTCCAGATGTTCCACCTCAACAATAGGCGCTACCTTGTCAGCATAGAGGCTGTCGAGTTTCTCCTGCTCTACAGGGTTGACCATACGTCCCTCAATGATCAGTGCCACACCATCGTCAGCATCTTCTGTCAACACAATGTTATGGTTTTGAAGTTGCTTGGCGAACTCTTCACCAACCAAAGCACGACTTTTACCAAAAAGAACGATCTTTTTCTCTCTTAAATGTTCAAAATTCATAACTAATTATAGTGTTTTTGAGATAAGCCAGACGTAGCACAATGTTTTACAAGTTTTTTTAAAGGAAAAAAGCTTTTCACACCACTTCCACACTTTTTCTTTTTATTATACCACTGACACATACTAAAAAAGAGGAGCTTATTATGAAAAGATCCATACTGAACCTAGGCCTTATCTTACTGGCTGTTTTGAGTCTTATATCAGCAGGAGGTTTGGTGTTGTTTTTTAACTTAGAGTCCAACAACATCTACGGCATGGCACTCGGAATAATATTTTTTATCATGGTCGTCACATTTTTGAGCTACTTGGTTTACGACCTCTACAGCTCTATACAAGACGATCATAAATACACCCACCACTCTAAAAAAGAGCAGATCAGGCATTACAGAGGCCTTTAGCGTCCCAAAGCCAAGTTAATGGTGTACTTGGTGTCTTCGTCCAGATTTTGCATATTTTTTAACATCCAGTCCAGATAACCCGCTTCAGAGTGTGCCAACTCCTGAATGGTCTTGCCTTTATGTTTACCAAAACGCATTGGTTTGGTAATGAGCACTGGTGTTGCTGTCAATGCCACCATCTTCTCTACTTCGTTTTCTCCGGGGAACTTCTCTTTACACAACACTCTTAATTTAGAAAGTAACATCTTTAAAAAGAGTACATCACCTAAAGCATCATGGGCTTTAAGCTCTATACCCAGCTTATCTGCCTCTGCTTTTTCAGTTTTATAAAGTTCTAAAGAGTATCTTAGGTACTGAAGTCTGTGGTAGTCAGAATCAGGAAGCAGGTGTTTTGCCACACGCAAGGTGTCTATGAGCTTCATTTGCGAGTTAAAACCCTCTTTTTTCAACATCCCAAGATCAAAGGGTGCATTATGAATGATCATGTAGTTATCAGGGGTATTTAGAGCTTCTAAACGCTGGTAAGCGGGGAGCTCCGGACAACTTGGCTTGCCTTCTATCATATCCGGAGTAATGTTATGCACTTCCATAGCACCGATCTCGATGGGAACCTCAGCACTACAAAGTTCGTTATATACCTCGACCTCAGCACCACCCAAAACAATGTAACCCAGCTGGATCACACGGTCTTTTTCAGATGCACCTGTAGTCTCAGTATCTAAAATAATATATTTTGCCATGTAAGCCTCTTGAGATAAAATTTCTTTGAAAAGATTATAGGTTATTGAAAATTAATAAAGGGTTCACTCTCCAGTTTTTCGAGTGCATCTAAAAAAAGTTCATTGATCTCTACATGAATATACTCATAATCATCCTCACTGAAAAAATGGTAAGTGAAAAAATGTATGCTGCGCCACACTATCTTTTCACCCCGATACTTATAATTTTCCAAAGCAATAGGTTCATTTAACTCTTCAAAGATATGCGCCGCATATATCTTGACACTCATCACCTCGCTGTCTCCAAACACCTCACAAAGACGATCTACCGAAATACATATACAGTTTCCCTCTGCTTGTAGATATGTGTAGTAAATATCATTTGCCAAACGCACCGCTGCATCACTGGGACGTTTAAACAGGTCTCTTTTTTTCTGTGGGTTCATATCGCTTTCTTATTTGTTGGCATCTTGTTATGGCACATAAAGATACATATTTTTTAACCTATTATAATATAATAGAAATAATTTTCCTAATCCTCCACATTTTTTAAACTTTACTCTATATAATGAAGCATGTTAAAACTCTTACTTATTTTACTCACCACCTTCATCACACTCAGTGCTTTAGATATCGTTCAAAAGCCTATACGTTTTAGTGAGCATCGTAAAGCACTCACCCTTGAGTACATCAAACAACATTATGACCTTAGCCCTCAAAACATAGAGATATCTCCAAAGATCATTGTTGTGCACTATACCGCTATACCTACACTTCAAGGATCTTTTGAGGCTTTTAATAATGAGACCCTGCCCAGCAGCCGCTCGGACATTTCAGGTAAACACGCCAGTGCCAATGTCTCTGTAGCCTACTTAGTAGACAAAGACGGGACCATCTACCAACTTATGCCCGACAACTGGATGGGGCGCCATGTCATCGGTCTCAACTACAGCAGTATCGGTATCGAGAATGTAGGCAGTTTAAAGACCTTGACCCAAAAACAGATAGCGGCCAACATCGCACTGATCAGCTACTTGAAACAGAAGTATCCTGACATTAACTACCTGGTCCCCCACTCTGACTACCGCTGTTTTGAAAAACATCCTCTCTGGTTGGAAAAAGACAAAGGTTACCGCACTGAAAAAGAGGATCCCGGTGCCAATTTTATGCAAGCGCTCTACCAGGCACTTCCTGACTTTAAAAAAGCACCTTGTAGATGATCCTCTCTTCCTTCCTCTATCTTTTCACAGTCGCCCTGCTAGCTTTTGTCTTGGCGAGTGTCGAAAAGGTCACCAAACATAAGATCTTTACCTTTTTACCGGCTGTCGTTTTAATTTACGCCGCGGCAATGCTCTTAGCACACCTTGGAGTATGGCAAGAGAATGAAAGCATTCATCAAAGTTACAAAAATGTTAAAACTGTACTTCTTCCTGCTATGCTTTTTGTGATGCTTTTACAAATAGACCTTAAAGCCTTTGTGGGGCTTGGTCGCGCACTGATCATCGCCTATGTCACCTCTGTACTCTCACTTGCATTCTCTTTTATCTTTCTCTTTTGGCTCTTTTCTCTAGACCATGATGCAGCAGGGGTCTTTGCTACCTTGGCAG
>JALWKG010000204.1 GCA_027081565.1 Helicobacteraceae bacterium | reverse complement strand
TCTCGAAAGAGCCTAGTTCAACTTACTTAGTTTTCAATGATCTCAAACTTTTAAAAGCTTCTACTTGAAGTCTCTCTGAGTCGTTTTTAACAACGTCTCTTCGTTTGTGGACGGGAATTATAGGAGAGGAGTACTTAGAGTTTCCTTAAGTAGTAAAAAGATGTGACAATTCTTTTTACTACCCTACTTTAAGCATCTAAATTAAACTTTTTTCGTGGGTTATTATAAGTGCTTTTTGACGGGATCAAATCGAACTTGTCTATAGCCAGCAGAAGTACGGGCAAGACTAACAGGTCTGTTAAGAGTGAAAGTAACATCAAGATGGCACCGTAAGCACCTATAAGTTGCAATGAAGGAACATCGGTAAAGGTCAATAGGAAGAATACTGCCATCAGTACCATAGCACCTATGATCACTGGTACCCCTGCGTAAAAGAACATCACCTCTAAGGCATGCTTTTCTGTACGTCCATAAAAACGACTTCTATAGTATTTAAATCCAAAGTGTACTGTAGCGTCTGATGCAAGTCCAACTGTAATGGTCATCGCGATCAATACTTCAAGACTCAGTGGTACATTGAAAAGATTTAAAAAGAGTCCAAACCAGATGATGGGTATGGCATTAACAAAAAATCCTACCACTACCATCTCTTTACTTCTAAAGATCCAACCCATAATAAGACCGATCAATACTAAAGCCGTTCCAAGCGAAACTCCCAAGGTCATCAATTTATCTAACTTGGCAGTGGTGATAATACTGTCTACATCTGTAAAATAGATCTCCATCTCTTTATAATGCTGCAACCAATGGATGACTTGGTTTTTGTCCGTATCTTTAAGTGTCACCTTGATGTAAAGGGTATCATCATTCATAATCTCTTTTTCAAGATCGTATAACTCTAGAAAAAAGAGGGCTTGCATATAGTTCTGTTCACTATAGATATCTTCTTGAGAATTGGCCTTGTTAAAAAGTTCCATAAGTGTCAGAAGAGAGTTGACCTCTTTGACACCGGGGTTCTCCTTTTTCAACTTACTCTCAAAATGCTCTATCTGTGTCAACAGTTTTTCATCGACCTCTTTATAAGGTACCGATATCGTGATAACATCATTGTTCACGTTGTTGGCAAACATCTTCTCTTGTGCAAAAAAGAGTTGGTAGGCACCTATGACCATCACCACTGTAGATACAGCTAAGAAGGCTGCCAAATACTTTTTATTATAGTGCATCTCTCTGTTGGCAAAGATATAACAGAACCGTGCAAATTCAACTTTAGGATGTTCGACTGTAAAAAAGCTGACCAAAGCAGGTAAAAGTGTCAGGTTAAGTATATAGGCGATAACAGATGCCAAGATAACACTCAAACTCAACTGTTGGATAATAATAGAGTCTACTAACAAAAGAGGTCCAAGACCAATAAGTGTCAACAGAGAGGTCCAAAATGCAGGGTGAATGTTACGATTAATGGTCTTTAACATGGCCCGCGAGATATCTGCTTGATATTGAGAGACATGCCATCTATAGTAAAAGTAGAGATAATCGATCAGTGCAATACTCAGAACAATCAGTGTCATCGCAATATGGACTTGGTTATCTCCGGTAAAGAGATAGACAAGAGTAAAGGTTCCCACCATCGTTATAGTGATCACAAAAAGACCTGCTACTGCTGAGATGTAGTTATGAAAGATTAGACGGAAAAAAAGAACAATAGAAAAGATAACCGCCAAAACAGAGAGTATATAATCACTAAAGTCGGCTTCCGCATTGGGTTTTGAATACTCATACTCAAAAGGTACCGATATTTTAGAGATATCAATAGGGGTGTTTGAATAGATAAAATAAGAGACCTCTGTAAAATCATCGTTGACAAAACTCTCATACTCCTGGGCATATACTTTTACAAACTGTTTGAGTCCTTTTGCATCCATCACACCCAATGGTGTTGCTTTCACTAAAGAGGAGTCCACCTGCTCACCATCTCTATAGATCTTATAAGTCCCGCACAAAGAGTCAACATGACTCACATTGTCAAGTTTTTCCAAGGTATGTTGAAACTTATTTAACTTCTCTTTTGTACTCTCAGTAAAACTGCCTATATGCAGTTGCAAACGTCCTATGTATTTTGCATCATACGAGTGTGCCTGAGTTCGTTGCATCTCTTTAGACTCATTTAACCAAAACAGGTTATCTGAACTCACAAAGACTGGACGATAAAAGAAGAGTGTTATCATCGTAAGGAGCAGATATCCTAAGATGATGGCATTTCGATTTTTCTGCAGTGTGTTAACATAGTTGTTGACTTTAGGTGTGTGGTAATACATTAGTGTGTGCCTCTCTTTTTCTTAGGCTTTTTGACCATGACCATATAAGGTCTTTTATAGACATCCAGTTTTTCAGCGACCTTTTCAATACGGCTGATTATTGTTGATGCATTTTCATCTTTACTTTTGAAAGGTGTGTTCTCTTCATGATCCACCATCATAGCTTTCATACTTGCAAGAGGGTCTTTTGAGTGGTATATAGCGAAGACCATTGCTTCTGAGTGCATTCGCTTCAGCGTATAGAGATAGAAGTAGTAACTGTATTTATGCCGCATCTTTTCACTCTCAACGATCATCTCTACAAAGTTACGCGAGTGGGGACAGAGGGGATCGACAAAGACATGCACTTTTACAGGGCCATCTCCCATCCGTATAGCATCGTCTTGAATGCTGTTCAGAAGGGGAAGACTTTGACTTAATGGAAGTTTTTTATGCACAACACCATCTGCTGCACTAACGGGTAGCAGAGAGACTTGCAACATAAAAAAGATAAAGTAAAATAATCGCATGTCGAGATAATAGCAGGTATTTATTACTAAAGGAGTACAAAAGTCTCTTTTTTTTCGTCATATTGTCATGAATGGAGATGTTTACAGCTGTTTTACTATAATACAAAAATGATAAAGACACTAGGAAAATGCCATTTTTGTCAAGATGGTCATGTAGAGGTCCGACAGACCACTGTAGATGGAAAAAAGATAAAACTTTATGCCTGTTCCAATGCCCACTGGAGTTTTGAACATGATATGGCAGAATTGACACCGGAGTCAACCTGCTCTTTTCGTATTTTCCAAAATGCCCTGCTCCGTTGGAATAAAAAAGCAATTGGGGAAAGAGAAGTGAGAACATTACTTGCAGATGAGCAGGTCAAGGTCAGACTTTATAGTTCAAAAGCCAAAAAAGAGTACTTTAAGTGGTTGATCTTAGATGAGGAGTATGGCTGTTCTGTGGTTTGGGATGTTTTTATTGATCCTGAGGAGGAAGACTCCGAGTAACACTCACGCTTTTCCTCACTCCCACAGAGAGTGTGTGAGCATAGGAACACGTTTGAAGAGATACTATCTGCGTTCTTAGTCCCTTTTACTCATTAAACAGTGCAAAAGCTTCATTGATCTCTTGTGCTGTGTAGGTTATGGAATTACTGGTCACAGTATGCTTGGTTGGGGTTGTTCTGTTTTGCGTGTACTCTGCGTAACCATACAGAGAGCCTGTTAAGTCTTCTAGTTGCCCACCTGATTGCAGGCAGTTGTGATCGTCTAGCTCTTTTTTTGCAAAGACAGAATATACACCATAGTTTAATATACTTGTTCCACTTTCTAATTTTTCAAAATATCGACCTGCATGGCTTGATACTCCACAAGATAGTTTATAATCTAAATTTATACTGATACTAATGTCTTTTCTAAACCAAAAAATCATATATAGTCAGTCCTGAAAAACCCAATTTTAAAAACCACAATTTCCAAAAAAACCATTAATGCTGCGTAACTAAAAGTGTATGTTTGTTAATAACAGAAAGGTAGATATGTATAAGCACACCAGGTA
>JALWKG010000203.1 GCA_027081565.1 Helicobacteraceae bacterium | reverse complement strand
TTAAGATCCACATCTTCTTCAACATTCAACTCAGAAATGATCTCTTCACTGTAAAGATCAAAAGGATCATCGATCTTTTCTATAAGATCAGTGTCATCTGGTCTATCTTCTGCTTCTACACGAGAGTTGACAAGACGTTTGTAGCTATAGGTTGAACCAAGCAAGATCAAGACAGATGCTAAAAAAGCGATCTGGAAGTTTAGAAAAAATGCATACGAGTAGAGCCAAAGGGAAAAGATCGCTACTTCGCTAATAGCAAATAGTTTAATAGTTTTTTTCACTCTCATCCCAATCTTCGTCATCTTCAAGCTGCTGCTGTATCTTGTAGCGCCCAGATTTTCGCAGCTCTTCAAACTCTTTATACTGCTTGGAGTACGCTTTATAGACATTTAAAACAGCTGCTAATATACCAATAGCAACACCGATCCATAAAGTCCATGAAATACCTGTGAGCTTTTTGAGTCCAAAACCTATAGCTACACCGATCAAAACAGCCACAACAATAGAGATACCCAAAGAGAGAGAATCAGCACCCTCTATAATAGGTTTGATGCGTGGTGCTTTTTCCTCTTCAGGGTTTACCGACGGATACGCCATTAACAGATCTCCGTGAAGATCTTTTGTGCTGCTGTTATCGTCTGGT
Organism: Helicobacteraceae bacterium; assembly: GCA_027081565.1. Classification (GTDB taxonomy): domain Bacteria; phylum Campylobacterota; class Campylobacteria; order Campylobacterales; family Sulfurimonadaceae; genus Sulfonitrofixus. The sequence continues at coordinate 14,596 of JALWKG010000203.1, read as the reverse complement.
CTACCATCTCATCAGTCGTTGCAGTTGAGACAAAACCTGTCTCATATCCAGAACAGGCAAAGTAAAAACCTTCTGCTAACATAGCAGCGTGGAACTTGGCAAACAGTGCATGGTCAGCCTGAGCTGCGTCATCAAAGTTCTTCACAGCATCTTTACTGAAAAAGAAGCCAAACATCGAGCCACGAACGTCAGTGACCATCGCAATACCATTTTTTGCTGCTGCTGCCTTCATCCCTTCAACAAGACGTGTAGCACGCTCTTGCAAAACAGGATAAAGCTTGGAATTTTTCTTTAATTTCTTAATAGCTGCAAGACCCGCTGCCATCGCTATAGGGTTACCACTCAGTGTTCCAGCCTGATAGACCGGTCCCTCCGGTGACAACATCGCCATAACATCTTTACGACCACCAAAGGCACCTACCGGCATACCACCACCGATGACCTTGCCAAGAGTGATCATGTCTGGAGTAACACCTGTGATGCTCTCTGCACCATGAAGTGTCGCTCTAAAACCACTCATCACTTCATCAAAGATCAGTAGTACACCATGATCGTCACACAACTTACGCAGACCATGTAAAAACTCTTTATCTGCCGGAACAAGACCCATATTTCCAGCGATAGGTTCAATGATAATACAAGCAATATCATCAGAATCTTTAAAACACTTCTCAACACTCTCTATGTCGTTATATTTGGCTAAAAGTGTATGCTTGGTAAAGTCTGCAGGTACACCAGGAGATGACGGGTTGCCAAAGGTAGCCAAACCTGAACCTGCCTGAACAAGCAGGGAGTCACTATGACCATGGTAACAGCCCTCAAATTTGACAATGTCATCTTTTCCTGTAAAACCGCGTGCCAAACGAATGGCGCTCATTACAGCCTCTGTACCTGAAGAGACAAAACGGATCTTGTCTACAGAGTCAAAAAGAGAAACCACTTCATGTGCGAGTTCTGTCTCTGCTTCTGTTGGTGCACCAAAACTCAAACCGTGCTTAACTGCTTCGATAACTGCTGCCTCAATGCTTTCATCACGGTGACCAAAGATCAGTGGTCCCCAAGACTGAACATAGTCAACATAGCTGTTGCCATCGATGTCAGTCATCTTACCACCCTGCCCCTCTTTAATAAACAGTGGTGTACCACCTACACTTTTAAAGGCACGTACAGGTGAGTTGACACCCCCTGGGATATATGTTTGTGCTTCGTCAAAGGCTCTACTTGATGCTTCTGTACTCATAAAAATTCCTATTTTTAATTAATAGTGCAATTATAGCAAAGGGCTTGTTATTTTTGGTCGATATGTTCTTTTACAAACTGTTGTAGTAGTGTATTGATATAATCCGTAGTCTCTTTGGATCGTAATATAGATATATGGTCTTCATTAAAACCATGCATATGTGTTGCCTCTGCTTGCGCTTCAGAACGTAACTGCATCTTTAAAGGCACCCTGCCATCTCCACTGAGACCTTCTTCATTATTGTCATAGGCAAAGATCAACTCAAAATCGACATTCTTGGAAAGCGATTCTCTGTAAAGATTTTTAATAAAGATACTATCACTAGCAATACTGCGCCATGCAGGGATGACATAGGGCGCATTCTTCACACCCTCAGAAGCTGTTTCATCACCGCCATAAGGTGTGGCAATCGAAATAAAGAGTCCGCTGCTGTGGCGACTACTGTTTTGTTGCAGATTAGAAGCATCACGCACAATGATCCCTCCAAAACTGTGTGCGATGATGACTCCAGGTCCCTTGTCGAAGATCTTGTCAGAGAGTATCCATGCATTAAACTGTGCTGAGAGTTTTGTAAAGTCCTCACCTGATGGATAGTAGACCACATATGGCGTAAAATGGGTCAAGTCAAGATGTGCCAACATATATTTCCAGTCACGCGGTGTACCTGCCATACCATGTACCAAGATCAGAGGGATACTCCCTGCTTTGTGTTTGGGGGCCAAACGATAAAGACCTTGTGTCTTTTTAGCAAATGCTTTTGGATAATAGAGACCTTGCAAAGCAGTTTCGTGAGAAAACACAGGGGCATCAAGCGTCACATTGTCATCAAAGTAGCCCTGAGGCTTGTTGTGGGGCATCATCAGTTTTGTCTGCATATGCTGAAGAGAGTAGGCAAACTTCTTGGAACTTGTCTCCTTGTCTATGGAAATATCATCAAGTATAATGGCATTTTGATAAGCTTTAAGATTATTTGCAGTGATTTTTCCAGAGAGTTGTCCCAAAACTTGCAGATCACTATAATCACCTGTATTTTCAGGTATCTTTAAAGCATAGGCATGATAGCTTCCTACGGGAAGATCAAAGAAAAAATAAGTGACTTTTTCACCTTGATCCTTTGTAAAACTTACCGTTTGAAGATCGATGACCCTACTCTCATCACCGTCATCTACTACAATAGCTATGATCATCGACTCTATAGAACTCTCTTCAGCAAGAAGAAGTCTGGCAGAGACCCGAGCACACTCATCAGCGATCAGACATTTATTATCATAATAGGCTTTAGTACCTTTTATCTCTTTGTTTTGTTCCGCACGCTTCATGGCATCTATGTAGCTGCAAGATTGAAATATAAGTGAGATTGTAAATATAAATATTAACTGTATTAAGCGTGTCATTAGTATCCTATGTTTGTCATTTTCAAGTATTTTAGCGTAATAAACAGCAAATACCTTTGTGCTATAATCACAAAAATTATAGACTATGGGTATTTATGAATCGTTCAACTGCTGCTTTTCTTATTGCTTTGATGTTCCATCTCATACTGGTCATGCTCTTTTTACTTTTAGGCTTTTATACACCAAAAGTCGAGAAAGTAAAACCAAAGGAAGAACACCGCATTAAGGTCTCACTAAGAGAGAGACCCAAGGTCACAAAAGACGCGGCAATGAAAAACCAGTCCAAAAGCAAACAGAAGCTAATGCCCAAAGGGAAGCAACTCAAAAAGATCCAGAAAAAGCCTTTTATCAAACATAAACCCAAGCCGCCTGTCAAACCACAAAAGCCAGTGACTAAGATAAAGCCTAAAAAAGTTGAACCAAAAAAACCCAAAGTTGCGCCACTTCCCCCTAAAAAGCCTTATATTCCAGTCAAGAACAAGCCTGTTGCCAAGGTTGACGAAAACAAGACCAAAGCAACAGAAAAAAAGAGCGAACGTCTCTACTCATTTCTCTCCAAAAAGGTTGCAACAGAACCAACACAAAAACAATCACGCCAGTCAAGCAAACGAGAGAGTAAACTACTTTCAAACATTAAAGATGCTTATGGCGCAAGCTTTGGCGAGCTGAGTCCGGGCGAACAAAAATATATCTTGGACAACCAAGAGGTAATGCGGCGTATAACACAACAGGTTTTGAACCGGGTAGGAAGAGTAAACATACCAAGAGACATGCGTGTGAACAGCTCTAACATCGTTGAGTTTTACCTCTATCCCAACGGTGACATATCAGACATAAAGTTTATTGATAAAAGCAACTTCTACATCTTAGATGACACAACCAAAGAGACCATAGAGTATGCCTACAGCAAGTACCCACGCCCAGAACAAAAGACACGTATACGATATAAAGTTGGTTATTATCTCAGAGGATATTAATCCTCTTTTAAAACCATTTCTTTAAAAAATATTTTTTGTACCACCAGTAATAAACTACCACATTTCAACATATTATAAATCATATCTAACACAAATTCAGCTATTATCTAAGTTATTAAACTCATAAGGTCATACAATGATTTCGACTAAAAAAGTCCTCCTTTTTACTACACTGGCAACTGCATTTTTTTTCAGCGCGTGTGGTGATGCACCTGAAAGATCAGCACCTAAAGCACTGCCGCCATTGGTCGTTGAGACAGTGACTGTGGCTAAGAAACATTACCCTATATGGGTGCAATACACAGGTATGACAAAGGCGAGTAGTGATCAAGAGATCCGTGCTCGCGTCTCTGGACGTCTGCAGAAGATCTACTTTAAAGATGGTGATTCTGTAAAAAAAGGACAGAAGCTCTTTCTAATTGAGCAGTCGCAGTACAAGAGTAACCTTCAAAAAGCTAAGGCTAAAAAGCGTCAAGACCAGGCAGCACTTAAACTGGCAAAAGCTGATGTCAAACGTTACCGTCCACTGGTTAAAGATGGTCTTGCACCACGTGCGACTTTAGAGCAATACGAGGCAAAACAGGGTGAGCTTGAAGCAGCAGTTCACTCAGATGAAGCGGCTATTAAAAATGCTGAACTGGAGCTCAGCTATACTACTGTAATTGCACCCGTTTCCGGTCAGGTGAGTACGCGTCGTGTTGACGTAGGTAACCTTGTAGGCTACGGTGAGTCAACTGTTTTAACCACTATCGTTCAGACAGACACTATCTATACTTACTTCAGCCCTTCTGAGTCTGATGTACAACGTATCTATAAGTTCCGTTCTCAAAAAGATCTGCCTGCCTTTATCGAGGTACGTGGACAAGGTGAAGATGTCTTAAAACGTAAACGTCTTGATGGTTATGTAGATTTTAGTAATAACACAGTTGATCCATTGACTTCGACCATCTCTATGCGCGCAACCATACAAAACACTGACCACAGCGTCTATCCTGGTACTTTTGTCTACATTAACGTCTTCATTACTGATAAGTTCAACTTCATCATGGTACCACCACAGTGTATTTTGGAAGATCAACTCGGTAAATATGTCTATATTGTTGATGCCAACAAGACCGCTACACGCAAAGATGTTAAAACAAATCTCTCTTCACGCTACTACACAAGCATTGATTCCGGACTCGACGATGGAGACCAAGTACTGATCTCTGGTTTGATGAAAGTAAAGTCAGGTCGTAAACTCGACCCTAAAGATATGTCTGAGACAAAAGGGATCATGGCGGTTATGAAAGCCCATGACCTTATCCCTGATGTCAAAGGGAAGTAGATGTTTTCTGTAACATTTATTAAACGCCCTATTCTGGCAATGGTGATTTCACTGTTGATCATTATAGGTGGTTTGGTCTCTATGGTTGTGCTACCCATTCAGGAGTTCCCTGATGTTGTTCCGCCAACGGTTCAAGTCAGCGCTACGTATACCGGTGCCAACGCTTACGCTGTTGAAGAGTCCGTAACCCGTCCACTCGAAGACAAGCTCAATGGTGTGCAGGGTATGATCTACATGGAGTCTGCCAGTACTTCTACAGGGCAGTCTAAGATCACTGTCTATTTTGAACCTGGTTATGACTTGGACATTGCCGCAGTCGATGTACAGAACAAGGTCTCTATGGCAACTGCCTCTCTTCCTTCAGAAGTGAAGCAGCAAGGTGTCATTGTGGACAAGCGCTCCCCTTCAATGGTCTGTATGGTCACAGTCAATGGAGATGAGCGTTATGATGACGCTTTTCTCTCTAACTTTATTAACATCAATGTTCTGGATGAACTTAAGCGTATTCCCGGTGTGGGTAAAGCAGAGAACATGGGTGAGAAGAAATACTCCATGCGTATCTGGCTTAATCCTGATCGTATTATGGCCCTGGACTTAACTCCGCAAGATATCATCGATGCGATCAAGTCTCAGAACAAACAGGCAGCTGTAGGAAAGATCGGTTCAACTCCTACGTTCAGAGATCAGCAGATAGAGTATGTTTTAACGGCTGAAGGTCGCTTGACTCAAGTCGATGAGTTTGAAGAGATCGTTATTAAGTATAAAAACGATGGTTCTATGGTGTACTTACGTGATGTCGCACGTATAGAACTTGGTGCTGAACAGTATGACTGGAATGCTATCTTAAACCAAAAACCTACAGGACTGGTAGGTATTTTCCAGCTTCCAGGTTCCAATGCTCTTGAGATCCGTGAAGCAGTTGGTAAGGTGATGGAACGTGTCAAGTCACGTTTCCCAGAGGGTATCTCTTACTCTATTCCTTATGATACTACCAAGTATGTCGATGTGGCTATAGACAACGTTGTGGTCAACCTCTTTACGGCCATTTTACTAGTTATTATCATCATCTACATCTTTTTACAGTCATGGCGACCTACGGTCATCGCTGCAGTTGCTATTCCAGTTTCACTGATCGGTGCTTTCGCCGCCATGTATGCGGCCCCTGGCTTCTCTATAAACTTCTTGACCCTTTTTGGACTCATACTTGCCATCGGTATTGTTGTCGATGATGTTATCCTCGTTGTGGAAAACGTTGAAGTCATCATGTATAAAGAACCTGAACTGACTATGCCTCAGGTCGTTAAAAAGTCTATGATAGAGCTCATCGGGCCCATTATTTCTACAACCTTAGTACTAGTTGCCGTCTTTATCCCCGTCTCGATGATGCCAGGTATTACAGGTTCACTTTACCAACAGTTTGCACTTACCATCTCATTTGCCGTTATGGTCTCTTCACTCAACGCATTAACACTCTCTCCTGCTATCTCAGCGATCATCATAAAACGCCGAGGCAAAGATGAAAAAGTCTTTAAAGGTTTTGAGCTGTTTGAAAAAGGATTTACCTGGCTTACTGACAAGTACACAGCACTCATAACCTTTTTAGTCAAAGCACGTTATGGCGTATTGGTAGGCTTTGTTGGGCTTCTTGGCGTGATCTATTTCATGTTCGCTACGACACCTACAGGTTTTGTTCCAGAAGAGGACAAAGGTGTCTTCATCGTTGCGATGAACCTCAAACCAGGCAGTTCGATAGAGAGAACAGTTGATGTCCGTAAAAACGTAGAAAAGATCGTTGCTCAGATCCCAGGTGTCTCAGATGTCATTGCTATTGATGGTTACAACACCATCACGTCAACGCTTGATGGAAGTGCAGCAACAATGTTTATCACACTAAAGCATTGGGATGAGCGTACCAAACCGGGTATGGATGTTAAAAGCATTATTAAGCAGGTATTTGTTCGTACCGCGTCTATCTCCGATGCCAATGTCGTTGCCTTCAACATGCCGGGTATCTCCGGTCTCGGTAGCGTAGGTGGTTTTGACTTTAGACTTCAAGACTACCTCTCAAGTGACATGGATACTTTTATGATGTATGCACAAGAGATCATTAAGCAGGCAAACGCTGACCCTAGAATCGGTCGTGCCTTTACGACTTACAATCCGAGCTATCCTGCCTATGCTATAGATATCGATCGTAAAAAGGCCAATGCCTTGGGTGTGGATGTTGCCACACTGTTTGGTACGATGCAAACCTACTTAGGTTCATTCTATGTTAATGACTTTACAAAATTTGGTAAGGTTTTTCGTGTCTTTATTCAAGCAGAAAAAGAGTTTAGAAGTGATCAATCCGACATACAAAAACTCTATGTCAAAAATGCTCATGGCAAGATGGTACCGATGTCTGCTTTGATCAAGATCAGCGAACAGCTTGAACCACAGAACATCCCACACTATAACCTTTACAGAGCTATTCAGATCAATGGTGCTGCAGCATCCGGTCACAGTTCAGGTGAAGCCATGGCAGCTATGGAAGAGATCGCAGAGCGTGTCCTTCCCAGTACTTATGGATATGACTGGTCAGGTATGAGTTTTCAGGAAAAACTGGCAGGTAATGGTCAGATATTGGTCTTTGTCTTTGTGGCATTAGTTGTTTTCCTGGTCTTGGCTGCTCAGTATGAGTCATGGATCTTACCATTGATGATCCTGCTCTCTGTACCTGTTGTTATGATCGGTGCTCTCGGAGCCTTGAAACTGGCGGGATTACCACTTAACGTTTATGCACAAGTAGGTTTGGTCCTGCTCATCGCCCTCGCCTCCAAAAATGCCATCTTGATCGTCGAGTTTGCCAAAGAACAGCGTGAAAAAGGCATGAGCATTATAGACTCAGGTATACAGGCAGGTAAACTGCGCTTTAGAGCTATTATGATGACCATCTTGTCATTTGTCTTTGGTGTCTTACCTCTTGCCTTTGCAAGCGGCGCAGGTGCTATAACACAAAAATCTATTGGTGTTGGTCTGCTTGGCGGTATGCTTGCCGCGACCATAGTTTCTACTATGTTAGTCCCTGTACTTTATGTACTACTTGAGACCATGCGTGAAAAATTTGTCAGCGTCGAAGATGAGATCGCTAAACGGGAGTCTATTTAAATGCAAAAACTACTACTATTACCTCTGTTCTGTCTCTCACTCTATGGTGAGCAGTACAACATCGATACCCTTATAGAAAAGGCCATTACCTCCAGTCCTGACCTTAATATCTCACACAGTACTTACCAAATTTCTGTAGAGCAGTCTTCTCAAGCAGATGCTGAGTATCTACCAACTGTAGATCTCTATGGTGGTGCAGGTTATGTCAGTATTAACAGTGATGTAACAGATGCCAAAGGCTCTCTTATCACAGGCAAAGTCACTGCCTCCCAGCTCATCTATGACTTTGGCAAGACGGGTGGGAACATGGATGTCTATGCTGAAGAGGCCAATGCCTCTTACGCCATCTATCAACAAAAGATCTCTGACAAGGTCTATGAGGTCAAACGTGACTATTATGATCTCTCAAGAAAATCGCTTCTCATTAAGGTCTATGAAGAGAACGTAAAACTCAATGAGCAGCAATACACTCGTGCCAAACGTTACTTTGAAGCAGGTATCAAAACCAAGATTGACGTTATAGATGCTAAAGTGCGTCTTATTGAAGCCAACATAGAACTAGAAAATGCCAAGTATGACTTGAAACTCTCTTATGTAACACTCAGTAAAACCATAGGTAATCTTGATGACTCTTTAGAAGACAACGTCTATGTTCCAGACATCAACACCTCTGATGGCGCACATGACAGACTGCCTGTTGAGACCATGAATGGACGTGAATTGGTGCAGTATGCCTTTACCCACCGTCATGAACTGAAAAGCTATAAACATAAGATCAAAAGTGCCCAAGGCAAGGTGCGTCAAGAGAGTGGAGACTACTATCCTGGGATCTATCTTGGTGGAGACTATCAGTACAACAGTGTGGATTCAGAGTTACAACTTTATGTGCCAGAACAGCAATGGAATGCCAACATCAACGTAAAATGGAATCTTTTTGGGGGGTTTCGAACAGAAGCTAAAACTGAAGAAGCAAAACTCAACTTGTTACAACAAAATGCCAGTTACGAGAATGCAAAACTACAAATTGTTGAAGAGACAAGCAACGCTTTTATTAAACTGCTTAAAACTGATTCAAATGTTGCACTTTCAGAAGAGTTGGTTGCGGCAGCTAAAGAGAAGTTTGGACAGGCACAGCAGCGTTATGAACATGGGCTTTCAGACTACATCGAGTTACAAGAGGCACGTCAAGGTTATGTCAATGCTACTGCTGACCTGGTAGTAAACTTTTATGAGTACTACATCTCACTTGCTTCGCTCGATCGTGCTATTGGGCGTTAAGGTTTAAACAGCCTTGCTACCATTGCACCTGATATTATCGCAGGAGTAAACCCACCACCGATTACCCATGCACCAACAAAAAACAGATTATCAAATTTATCAGAAGTACTCTCTGGTGGTCTAAAAAATTGTGAGGCAGTAGGTGCGAACCCATAAGCAGTTCCAAGAGGTGTCTGAAGGTACCGTTTCACTGTTTTAGCTGTAGCAAGTTCAGCATACTCTATAAGTTCACTAATACCCGGATAGTCCTTCTCCAAGTCAGCGATAAGTGCTTTTGTTACAGCTTTCTTTTTAGTTTTATAGGCTTCATCATCAAGCCCCTGCCAATCTTTAATATCATCCCCACCGCAGATAACACCTAAACTCTTCTCTTCATCTGTTAGCCCCGAATCCACTTGAGAGTAATCCACAAACACTTTGGTACGTTTCTCTATAGGTTGAGATAGAGAATTTTCATAAGCATCCAAAGAGTCCAACTCACTAAAGTCAAACGTAGAGTAAGCTCCTGCTCCATAAACAGTTTTAATGTTTTTACTAAAGCCAAGGTAGAGTGTATAAAGTGAGATACCTAATGTCTTGGTGTTTTCATAATCAACATCAGCCATTTCATAGGTCTGCATAGGTGAGGCATTGGAGACAACAACATCAGCTTCAACTCTATAGGTCTCACCTTTTTTCTTATAGCTGACACCTGTCACTTTTTTTGCTTTATGCTCGATCTTGTTTACATAGGCCTTTGTAATGATCTCTCCGCCATGATCGGTAATCACAGAGGCAAGGTGGTTAGAGAGTTTTTGTGAGCCCCCTTTGATGTACCATCCTCCACCATTATAATAGCTATACTGGGCAAGTGCATGGTACAAGATACTAAAGTCTTTTGTACTGTCATGATAGTACTTTATGTTGGTGCTCAAAACCAGTTTAAGCTCTTCATTGTCCATCAGTGTGTCAAGTACCTCTTTGAGTGACTTATTGCGGTTTTTAAAGAGTGTTCTAAAAGCAAAAGGAAAAAGCAGTTTTTGCCACCATGTTATCGATTGCAGACGTACATAGTCATGGGCGATCTCACTTATAAGTGTAAAATAGGCATCAATCCCTTTGGCATCGTCAAAATATGCTTTAAGTGCTTTTTTTGCGGCATCAATACCTTCAGGCATCACAAATGTACCATTTGAGGTCTTTACTTTGAAAAGCTCTTTAGCTTGCACAAACTCTACATGTTCATAAATATTTAAAAAATTAAAGATCTCTTGTTTGGTCTCATCAAAAGGGTCATCCATCTCATGCAGACCGACCTCTACTGTAAAGCCACCGCGCCTTTTAAAGGTTGTTGCAGAACCTCCTACAATATTATGCTGCTCCAACAGGGTCACTTTATGTCCCATTTTAGCAAGCATGGCACCTGCAGTCAGACCGCCTAATCCAGCACCTAAAATGACAATGTTTTTCATTTTCAACCCTTTAACAGCGCTAAGGCACCTTTATATACAGGCTCATCTATAAAACCGTATTTGTCATCACTAAAACCCGTTATGCCTTGTGCCCTGTACTTCTCAAACTGTTCCACAATATAGAGTGCACGGGCGATATCACCCTCTTTTTGAGCAAAAGTCTCTTGAGTCTGTTGCGCTTGTTGTGGAGAGAGGCACCCTTTAGCATCAAAACCCATCTGCTTTTCTAATGTTAACCAAGCTTGAAAGCCGTCATGATCCTGATACTCTTGGTAAACAAAAGAGATCGGTTTAACGCCTAAAGCTTTTGAGGTCAATATAAACTGTGCAAGGATCTGATGCATCAAGGGGTTGTCTACTTGTATCAAAGCTTGAGAGAGATGCATATCTGCAAAGAGATCCAGTACCCCCAAATAAAATGCTGTAATACGACTGCTCACTTTTAATGATGACAACTGCAACCAAGCCTCTTTAGTCTCTATAGAGAGATGGATCTCGATCTCACTGTCACACAGGTCTAAAGCTTTTTGAACATCTTGAGATGTTTTGATCTTAGGGATGCGTATGGCATCGGGTCTAAAAGGGCTGAGTGCTACGATCTCTTCTGCCCCACCCTCATCTAAGGCATTCACCCGCACAATGATCTTTTTGTCGCTCTGAGTCAAAGCACTTAGCGTCAACATGACCATACAAAGAGCAAAAGGTTTCATCTCTTCTGAAACACCATCTTCCAGGTTTAAGATGATGGCGTCTGTTTGAAGTTCAGGGATCTTGTTAATGTGTTTGAGTTTATGGGCAGAGAGCATAAGGGGTGCACTGTAGTCTGTTCTGGGATTGATCTGACGCGGTTTGAGTAAGATCAACTGCTCTAGTGCTTTTAGATCTCTTTTTTCAAGTGCTTTTTCAACACGCGGTGACTCTTTAATCAACATCTTCTAAAGCCTCAGGGTGTAAGTAGATATAGAGTGCCTTGATCTCCTCTTGGGTGAGGTAATATCGCGGCATTCCCTTTTGTCTCCCTCTCATCGCTTCTTGAAACGCAGTATAGTCCAAGCTGTTAATAGCCGGAGGACGAAACTCCTTTTTCTCACCCTTCTCTTTGTAAGAGGCGATAAGCTTGCCTTCGCCCTTCTCTCCATGACACTTGTTACAACCAATGCCTCTTGGACTGTGGTAAAGTTGAGAAGCATATTCGGACTCGGTAATGAACGAGACCTCTTCGCCAAACGCACTCAAAGTAATAAACAGCAGGGTAAAAACCGATATGACTCTCATCAAAAGCACCTTGTTATACATTTGGCGATATAATAACGCAATTTTAATGTAGGACTCCTCTAAATGCAGATACTTGATGGTAAAGCACTTTCAAAAAAGATAGAAGACCAGGTCGCTGAAGGCGTAAAAACACTTAAAGATGAGACAGGGCGAACACCTGGTCTTGCCGTGATCTTGGTGGGCAGTGACCCCGCTTCTCATGCCTATGTCGGTATGAAGAAAAAAGCGTGTGACCGTGTAGGTTTCTACTCTGTGACGCATGAGATGCCTGCTGACATCTCTCAAGATGCTATCGAAAACACAATTATGATGATGAACCAAAACCCCAGCATCGACGGTATTTTGATCCAACTGCCACTACCAGAACAGATCGACACTACCAAGCTGCTGGAACTGGTTGCTCCAAACAAAGATGTAGATGGTTTCCATCCTTATAATGTAGGTCGTTTGACTACAGGTCTTGATGGTTTTGTACCTTGTACACCTCTAGGTGTTATGGAACTGCTCGCAGAGTACAACATCGATCCTAAAGGGATGAACGCCGTTGTAGTCGGAGCTTCCAACATTGTTGGTAAACCCATGGCTGCCCTGCTGCTTAATGCAGATGCTACCGTACAAGTCACTCACATCTACACTAAAGATCTTAAAGCATGTACTCTTAATGCTGACATTATCTTAGTAGGTGCAGGTGTGATCAACCTCATAAAAGAGGAGATGGTCAAAGAAGGTGCCATCATCATCGACATCGGTATCAACCGTGCGGACAATGGCAAGCTGGTAGGTGACGTTGATTTCGAAAATGTTGCACCAAAAAGCTCATATATCACCCCTGTTCCCGGCGGTGTAGGTCCCATGACGATCGCTATGCTGCTGCAAAACACACTACGTGCTGCCAAAGCACATGCAAAAGAGCGTTAATGAAAGAAAAGGCACTTAAAGCGGCAGGTAAAGCCTACCGCTTCTCCAACTCATGGACGGGTACGGTCATTATCGTACTGTTTATCATCTTTTTTATAGCGCAAGCTTTTAGGATCCCAAGTGGTTCTATGAAAGACTCTCTACTTATTGGAGACCATCTTTTTGCCAAGAAGTTTGCCTATGGGATTCCAACACCACACATCCCATTTTTAGAGATCCCTGTTATCCCAGGAACCGATGGTCATATCTATGATGGAGACACACCTGAGCGTGGTGACATTGTCATCTTTCGTTATCCTAACAACACCGACTTACATTATGTAAAACGCTGTGTGGGTCTGCCTGGCGACAAAATAGCAGTCAGAGACAAAGACCTCTACCTCCATCCTAAAGAGGGTGATGCGTATGTCAAAATGTTTTATAACGACTTTGAGATTATGGTTTTTGGTGGAGAGTTATGGGTTAAAAACCCTTATCAAAAGGCACATCCAGGTATTCATCATGACACTAAAATACTCAACAACGGTCGTTACCCACAAGCTATCTTTAACTTTGGTCCAGTAGAGGTCGAAGAGGACAACTACTTTATGATGGGTGACAACCGTGACCACTCCAACGACAGCCGCTTTTGGGGTGCAGTTCCCTATGGTCTTGTAGAAGGAACCCCTTGGTTTGTCTACTTTAGTATGGACGATGATTATATTATCCGTTGGGATCGTATGGGTAAGACACCTACTGACCTTGAGCAACCTGAGCACCTTGAAAAAGCAGTAGCAGAACGTATTAAACAGGACAAAAACGATCATGGACTCTATTGATCTCATAAAGATTGCTACGGCTGTTATCGCCCTACTTATCGCCATTATTGGTCATGAGATCATGCATGGTTGGGTTGCTTATAAATATGGGGATATGACCGCTAAAAATGCAGGACGTCTCACTATTAACCCTATCTCCCACATCGATCCCGTCGGTTCACTCTTGGTTCCAGCGATGATGTATTTTATCCCAATGCTTTTTGGAAGTGACAGTGGCTTTTTGTTTGGTTGGGCAAAACCTGTACCTGTCAACATTCGTACTGTTGTTAACAATGGCGGTTACAATGCAGCCATGCAGGTCAGTTTAGCAGGTATAACCTATAACTTTATCGTAGCAGCATTAGCTTCTGTTGTACTACTCAGTATGTCACAACCCGTGGTTTCTGACTCTATGTTTTATGTTTTCGGTTATCTTCTTGTGATGCAGATTGTCATCATCAACGTCGTTCTAGGTGTCTTTAACCTGCTTCCCATTCCACAGTTTGACGGAGCACACTTTATTAGCTACTTGGCACTGAAGTACAACTACAATGCTATTGCTGAATGGTTTTTCAAGATGGAACGTTATGGCATGATCATTGTTTTGGTCATTTTAGTCTCTCCACTAAACCAATACGTTCTCTTTATGCCGGTACAGTTTGTACTACACCTACTTCTCTCTTAAAGGAAAAAAATGAAATTTTATGTTGCAACAGACCATGCCGGAATCGATCTTAAAGACATCACGGTAGAGATGTTACGTTCTAAAGGACATGAGGTCGAAGACCTTGG
>JALWKG010000202.1 GCA_027081565.1 Helicobacteraceae bacterium | reverse complement strand
TCATAAGCCGGGGGTCGGGGGTTCAAGTCCCCCTCTTGACACCATTTCAAATCCCTATTCTTGGGAATTATCCTAAATACTTACTATGTTTAATTTCGCAAAACATTGATTTTCAGTACTATTAGTATATTTCGACCTAATGTATCCACCCAAACACAACATTTCTATAACGTAACAACTGAACCTATTTTATAAAAAAGTTAATACTGTATTTTTAAGTCTTAAATTAATGCCATTGCCTGTCCTCCTCTATAAGAGAGAGTGGTAGTTACACTTTTTTTTGATCTTGGCATTTTTGACAAAGACCAGTAAACACAATATTACTATCTAATACTGTAAAATCATTCTCTTCTTCACACTCTTTTATTTTATCTTCAATATCAAGTGTTCTATCTTCGATTTTTCCGCACCCATTACAAACAAGATGTATATGTGGTTCTTTTTTTAATTCATATTTTACTTTCTGACCAGGAAGAGTGACTTCTAATAAAATATGTTTATCTGACATTTCTGAAAGATTTCTATACATGGTGCCCAAAGCCAGTGTAGGAAAATGTTTTCTCAAGTTTTTAAAGAGCTTATCTACATCAATATGACCCGCATGATCAATAGCTTCAAGAATTGCTATTCTTTGGTGTGTCGCTTTTAGATTGTTGTTTTGTAAAATTTCTTGATAGTTAGACATATGGTAGCTCCTTTTATTTATTTGAATAGTTTGACTTATATAAGTGTATTTTATCAAACACTTTTTAAATACTAAATTTTAATTATATTATGAAAGATTAGCAGCGATTTATATAGTAATACTTTTCAAATAAGAATAATTCCTATTTAAGTTTCATTATCATACAATAGTTATGAATAAAAATTATCGTTTAGAAAGAGGTAGGAAGATGAGACAGTACGAAAGTTACAAATGTAATGTTTGTGGAAGTGAAATAGAAGTCCAAGCAGTTGGTAAAGGTGAATTGACATGTTGTGCAGAGCCAATGACATTGACAACTGCCAATTTAACTGCTGTGAACTTAATGAAAGCCTTTGCAGGTGAGAGTATGGCTAGAAACAAATATGAGTTTTTTGCCGAGATGGCGAAAGAAGATGGTTGGCATGTTATTTCAGAGCATTTCATGGAAGCAGCACAAAATGAGAAATATCATGCGCTAGCCGAGTTTAAGGCCTATAACAAACTCATGTATGGTATTGAGATTCATAATACTCTTAAAAATCTTGATATCGCAATGGAAGGTGAGAACTATGAGCATACTGAGATGTATCCTAATTTTGTCGCTATTGCCAAAGAAGAAGGCTTCCATGACATTGCCCGTTTGCTGAAGGCTATTGCAAAAGTTGAAGTAGAACATGAACGTGAATATCAAGAGCTTAAGTCTCATTTAGAAGATGAGGGATTTTTTGAAAGTAGTGAAGATGAGTTTTGGGTTTGTGAAGTATGTGGTCATGTACACCGTGGTAAAAAAGCACCAAAAGCTTGTCCATTATGTAAGGCATCTCAAGAGTTCTTTAAACGAGAACATCTCAACTAAGGAGTATGAAATGAAAGTTTTATCAGTAGTCATAAGTAGTTTTCTTTTTGGTACATCGCTCTTTTCGGCACCTTTAGGATTACCTGAAGTACCAGTACCAAAAGACAATCCACAAACAAAAGAGAAAATAGAGCTTGGCAATGCCCTCTATCATGATCCCCGTTTCAGTGCCGATGGTAAAGTCAGTTGTGCCACATGTCATGCTCAGGAGAAAGCCTTTAGCGATCATCTAAGTCTCTCAAAAGGTTTTACGGACAAAGCTGGAACACGAATGGGAACACGTAATGCACCTACAGTCATTAATTCAGCTTACTATACATCTCTGTTTTGGGATGGGCGAGTACCCAGTCTTGAAGAACAATCGAAGTTTCCCCCAATCAATCCGGTGGAAGGTGGTCTTCATTCATGGGATGACTTAACGGATATGTTAAAAAACGATTCGTATTACGTACAGCAGTTCAATAAAGTTTTTGGAATATCAAAGAAGGAGATTACTATAGAACACTTTGCTAAAGCAGTCGCCAGTTTTGAGAGAACAGTTATTTCGGGTAATTCCAAGTTTGATCGTTATTGGTATGGAGATGAGGAAGACGCTTTAAATGCTCAAGAGAAACGAGGGTTTGAGATCTATGTAGGAGAAGGAAGATGTGTTTCTTGTCATACCATCAGCCAAACCAGCGCCATTTTTACAGATAACTCTTTTCACAATCTTGGTGTTGGGTTCAGATCACTTGGTAAAGATGAACTTGAGGTTGCTTCAGAGTACTCAGACATGTTAGCTAAAGAAATAGCAAAAGTTAAAGACAAAGTTGCAGGTGATGAGTTAGTGTTGGAACATAAACGGTTCTCAGAATTAGGACGTTATGCGTTTTCAAAAGAAGGTGATGACATGGGTGCTTTTAAAACCCCTACACTACGAAATGTAGCTAAAACGGGCCCATACATGCATGATGGAAGTATGTCAACACTGGAAGAGGTAGTTGCTTGGTATAACTTTGGTGGACGTATGAGTCCAACTGACCCTGTTACACCGTTTTTAGATGGAGGTATTCGCCCACTAGGTCTCAGTACAGAGCAGATGATGGATCTTGTAGCATTTATGCGTGCGCTTACTTCTCCACAATATGAACAGATAAAGGAATAATTATGGAACGTAGAGACTTTATAAGATCATCTTCAAAGATGGTTGCAGGAACACTCTTACCGATCACTCTTGTAGAAGTCGCATTTGGAATGTCGGCTAAACCTGAAGAAAAACAAGTTGAAGATTTCACCTTTGCTTTTATTTCAGATGCTCATTTACAACAGATCAAAGGAACAAAGTTTGTTCGTAACTGGGACATGGGACTTAAGCGTGCTGTAGCGGAGTGTAATATGATGAGCCCTAGACCAGACTTTGTGATTTTTGGCGGGGACCTTGCGCAACTTGGAAAAGCTGCAGAGATAGATCATGGTGCAGAGATTTTGTCTGCACTTCATTCTCCTATGAAGATGATGATGGGAGAGCATGATTATTATCTGGACCTTGGTGAACATTGGCAAAAACGTTTTGGGGATACGCATTATAGTTTTGATCATAAAGGTGTCCATTTTGTCGTTCTAAACTCTATTTTAGTTGATGAAGAGTGGACTAACAAATGGAAAAGCCCAATGGATAGAATGCAGACAATGGCAGGACTGGATGATCCAAATGGCTCTCCCTTTATGGTAGGAGAAGCACAAAGACAATGGTTGAAAAATGATCTTAAAGATCTTCCTAAAGAGACACCATTGGTTGTTTTTTCACACTCTCCACTTCAAAAAATATTTAAAGGGTGGAACTTCTGGACTGATGATGCAGATCTTATTCAAGATATCTTGGAACCATTTGACAAGGTCAATGTCATCTATGGACATGTCCATCAGATCCAATATAACAAGATCAACAACATCTCTTTTAATTCTGTGATGTCAACGGCATGGCCATGGCCATATCCTCAATCGTATTCAAAAGCAAAACCAACATATTTACCCAAGATGACGATAGAGATGAATAGAGCTGATCCGTTCTTTGAACGTGATGCAACAGGATGGCAGATGATTAATGTGCATACAGGGCATACTAACATACATTACCAACTGCCAAATAATGAAAATAGAACGGTAGCATATAATCATAAACATGAACGTCCGGAAGATATTGATTTTCAGGAAAAAAAGATTCCATCACAAGAACACTATTAAGGAGTGATTATGAAAAATATATTAATGTCAGTAGCAGTCATTTATGGATTGCTTGGAACAACAAGCCTAACTGCAGATGAATTTTCAAACAAGAATCTAAAAC
>JALWKG010000201.1:604-3870 GCA_027081565.1 Helicobacteraceae bacterium | reverse complement strand
GAAGAGGGGATTAAGAGAATGTATGCATGGTATTCAGGAAAGAGAGATGTCCATTAATTTAACATTTTCTCATAGAGAAGTTTTTTTTTGAAGTATAGAATTATTAAACAGTAATACCAAATATATTAGTCAGTGTACTTGACAAAGTGATGGATTCGGATGTTATAGATTTTGAACAGATACAACAGAATCTGAGGCTTGGTCACCTCTTACTTGGTGTACCCATTGGGATTGTTGGACTGCCATCTCCAGCTGTCTTTACACATCTCATCGATATTTTTTGTAGCTTCCCAGCCTAAGACCTCTTTGGCATAAGCAGGATTGGCGAAACACTTGGCAATGTCACCGGCGCGACGTGGGGCAATGGTGTAGGGAACTTTTTTGCCGGAGGCTTTTTCGAAGGCTTTTACCATGTCGAGTACGGAGTAGCCATTTCCTGTTCCGAGGTTGACAGTGAGGACTTTGTTGTGGTTTTCCAGGTATTCAAGTGCTTTGAGATGTCCTTTTGCCAGGTCAACTACGTGGATATAGTCACGTACGCCGGTACCATCTGGTGTATCGTAGTCACCACCGAAGACACTGAGACTTTCACGCTTGCCGACAGCGGTTTGGGCGATAAAAGGCATGAGGTTGTTAGGAATACCGTTGGGGTCTTCTCCTATAGTTCCTGAAGGGTGGGCACCTACAGGGTTGAAGTAGCGCAACAGGGCGATGCTCCACATCTCGTCAGATGCAGAGAGGTCTCTGAGTATCTCCTCAACAAAGAGTTTGGTCTTGCCGTAAGGGTTTGTTGCACTGAGTGGGAAATCCTCTGTTATGGGGGTAGTGTGCGGGTCTCCATAGACAGTGGCTGAGGAGCTGAAGACAATCTTTTTGCAGTCATGTCTTTGCATGACCTCACAGAGTACTAATGTACCGTGGATGTTGTTGTCGTAATACTTCAGTGGTTCAGAGACAGACTCTCCTACTGCTTTCAAACCGGCAAAATGGATAACAGCAGTGATCTCATACTGACTGAAAACCTTTTCGATATCTTTATCTGAACGGATATCTCCTTCGATAAAGGGGATCTTTTTACCAACGATATGTTCTACACGACGGAGGCTCTCTAATGAAGAGTTACAGAAGTTGTCAAAAACAACGACTTCGTAGCCTGCTTCTGCTAATAAGACACAAGTATGAGAGCCGATATATCCGGCACCACCAGTTACTAAAATCATAGGTCTTCACTTATTATAAAATTTTCTTTAGAAATAATAACACAAGGTAGCTTCTTGTGTCTTTGTATGATGGGTAAAAGGGCATCTAACATAAGATCTATTGTTGTATCAATTAGAGGTGTTTTCTGGATTGCTGTCTTGTATAAATGTTACCAACTCTTTGTCCGTGATAGGTTTTGCAAAATAGTAACCCTGTAAAATACTACAGTCACTGTTTTGAAGCTCAAAAACCTGCGCCTCCTCTTCTACACCCTCGGCAACGATTTTCAGCTCCAATAGATTTCCAAGTGTGAGTATGGAGCGTACTAGTAAAAGGTTCTGCCTTTCTATCATCATGTCAGCTATAAAACTCTGGTCGATCTTGAGCTCAGTAACTGGAAGTCCTTTTAACATACTGAGTGATGAATAACCTGTTCCAAAATCATCAAGAGAGACTCCAATACCCTCAAGTCTTAGGTTGGTCAAGACATCTTTAGCCTTGCGTACATCATGAATAAGAAGACTTTCGGTTACTTCGATGATGAGTTTATGGTTGGGAAAACCTGTTTCATCTAAGATCATCAGGACCTGGTCAACATAGTTTTCTTGAAGCAGTTCATCAGCAGAGGCATTTACAGATAGTGTAAAACTTGTGTTGGTCTCATTCCAGACGTTGATGACCATCAGACAGGCTCTTCTTAGTGCAAACTGTCCTATCTCACAGATCTCTGCGATCTCTTCTGCGATATTGATGAACTGATCAGGAGGGATAAAGCCGAGTTTAGGATTTTGCCAACGTATAAGAGCTTCTACTCCTTCGATCTGTAAGGTACTGGCATTCATTTGTGGTTGCAATAACATATAAAATTCATCATTCTTAACAGCTTTTCGAAGTTCTAACTCTATGTCCAAACGTTTTTTGGAAGCTTCATCAAGAGAGGTGGAGTATTCTAAAAAATTGAGTTTGTTCTCTTTAGCTTTATAGAGGGCCATGTCTGCTTTGCTAAGCAGTATGTCAAGTGTGTCGGCATCTTTGGGATAGTGTGCGATACCTATGGTGATTTTGGGATAGAGTGTGATGTTGTCTATAATGACCACTTCACTGACTATATGAATGATATGGCGTGCAAATTTTCCTATGTTATCAAAAGGTTTTGGTGTCAGGGCTATAAATTCATCACCTCCTTGACGGATGACATAGTCGTGCTTTTCCATGACTGAGCTTAAACGCTGTGCGATGATCACTAAGAGCTTGTCTCCGAAGGGATGGCCATAGTTGTCGTTGATAGATTTGAAGTTGTTTAAGTCCATAAAAAGAGCACTGTAACGTCGATGTTTTTCATTCCAGTCCTCTGTTTTATGTTTAAGAAAATAGCGGTTTGGAAGTTTTGTCAAAACGTCATGGTTGGCGGACCATACCAACTCATTTGTCATTCTCTGATCTCTTTTATGGTTGATGATATAAAAAAAGAGGGTAAAAAGATAAAAAAGTACAATACCCAATATAAAGTAGTTGAGTTGATCATAGAGGTTTTGGTAGAGTCTGTCATAGCTAACGGTTGTAACGGTCACATAGTTGAATTGACGGTTGTATTCTGAGAGTACAAGTAGTTTTTGGTGTTTACGGTTGACGACATCAAAGATATTGATTCCCGGGGAATAGAGGTTAAGGTGGTTGATCTGCGTAAATGCTATGGTAGGTACTGGAGAATAGTACCACTCCGGCATCTCCTCTGGGAGTGTAATAAATTCTGTGTCAACACCTAATTTCTCCTAAGATTGTATCATAAACCTAAAGCGCCATCTAACCTCTCCTTGAAATGAATATTGAGCTGAGAGATGGTCAGACTCCAATTTCTGATTGGCATCGTCCATTTCTTTTCAGCATTACGAATTCCAGCATAAAGCAGTTTCAACAAGCTTTCATCGTTTGGAAAAGCTCCTTTAGTCTTGGTCAGAGTACGGAACTGGCGATGGACAGATTCGATGATGTTAGTGGTATAGATAATACGTCTGATATCCTCTGAATATTTGAAGTAGTTAGTGAGGTTGTCCCACTTATTATTC
>JALWKG010000201.1:0-594 GCA_027081565.1 Helicobacteraceae bacterium | reverse complement strand
TTTTGGTGTTTACGGTTGACGACATCAAAGATATTGATTCCCGGGGAATAGAGGTTAAGGTGGTTGATCTGCGTAAATGCTATGGTAGGTACTGGAGAATAGTACCACTCCGGCATCTCCTCTTTAGTGATGTTTGAAACATAGGTAAAGAAGTGGTCATCGCGGATGATAGCAACCCCTATATGTTCAGGAAACCCTTTGGCATTCCATGAACTTTGCTGGAGACTAAGGTCTATCCCTGTACTTAAGACAAAAGAGATCTTGCCTTTTTTGTCTAAGATGGGGGTTCTTAGTGGAATAATCCACTTGTCTAAAAGTGCCATATAGTAAGTCTGTCCTACTACCATTTTCTTCTGTTTTAGGGCACGGCGAAAAGAGTCACGACTTTTTTCATCTTCTAAAAGGTTGGGTAAGGTGTAATTTTTAGGTATATAAGAGACAGCGATAAGTTGACCATCAGGCTTGGAAATATCAAAGCCGGCAAGGGAAGGATTGGTTTTTAAGGGGTGGCGTATAAGTTTTTGAGCACGCTCTGGATGGTTTACAACATCGACCTCTAAGAGTCGACCACCCAAGAGACTGAGAAGGGTCTCG
>JALWKG010000200.1 GCA_027081565.1 Helicobacteraceae bacterium | reverse complement strand
TCTCTTCTCATGCAACCAACATAAAGATATACCAATGAAAAAACTTGCCATTATCGGCCGTCCGAACGTAGGAAAAAGCTCTTTCTTCAACCGCCTTTTAAAGCAGCGTGACGCCATCACTTCAGAACAAGCAGGAACTACCCGTGACGTCAAACGCCGTGTTTACCAGATCAATGACAAAGAGGTCGAGATCTTAGACACCGGTGGACTTGACCAGGGTAACGAGCTTTTCGACGCTATTAAAAAGATGTCGGTCAAAGCCGCAAACGAAGCTGACATTATCCTTTACATGGTCGATGGTAAAAGTCTTCCCGAAAAAGAGGACAGAGACTTTTTCTATGAACTCCAGAAAAAGGGCAAAAAAATGGCCCTTGTTGTCAACAAGATCGACAATGACAAGATGATGGAAAAGGTGTGGGAATATTATGAGTTTGGCTGTGACGATATATTTGGTATCTCAGTCTCACATAACCGCCACATTAACGCACTGCTTGCATGGATAGAAGAGCAGCTACCTGAAAAAGAGGTCACTGAGACTCCTGTCATCGAAGCACAACCTGAAGAGGAAGAGGTGCAAGAAGAAGAGATCCCTGACGATGAGTACTTTGTTGAAGAAGATCAAAATGAAGATGATGGTTATTTTAATCCGCATGAAGACTATGCGCTTCAACAAGAAGTCCTAAACTCCGAAGATGAAGTCTTTGTCGATGACTCTGTCTTTGGTCCCAATGATGTCATGAAAGAGACTGAAGAGGGTGTTGCAGACAAGATGCGTGTTGCCATCATCGGTCGTGTCAATGTAGGTAAAAGTTCACTTTTGAATGCCCTGCTTAATGAAGAGCGTTCTGTTGTCAGTTCTGTTGCGGGGACAACTATTGACCCTATTGATGAGATGATCGAGCACGAAGGTAAAGAGATCACCTTCATCGACACAGCGGGTGTTCGTAAACGCGGTAAGATCCTGGGAATTGAGAAATATGCGCTCATGCGTACAGAAGCAATGTTGGAAGATGCTGACATTGCCCTGCTTGTGCTTGATGCTTCTGAGCCCTTTAAAGAGCTCGATGAAAAGATCGCTGGTCTTGTCGACAGTAACCGTATGGCCTGTCTCATTGTCTTGAACAAATGGGACAAGGTCAACGGTGATGATTATGAGAAGATCACCACAGAGATCCGTGATAGATTTAAATTTTTACACTATGCACCACTTATTACCATCTCCGCACAGAGTGGTCAACGGGTACAGAAGATCTATGAAAAGCTTATTGAGATCAATGACAACTTCTCACAGCGTATTCCAACTTCCAAGCTCAATGAAGCCTTAGAGTGGGCCCAGCGAAAGCACCACATGCCATCCATGAAAGGACAGATGATCCGTATCTACTATGCAACACAGTACGATATCCGTCCACCACAGATCGCACTGGTCATGAACAAGCCAAAAGGGCTACACTTCACCTACAGACGTTACCTCACCAACCAGTTGCGTGAGTCGTTTAACTTTGAGGGTGTGCCGATCTTGTTTAAGGCAAAGGCTAAAAACGAAAAGCGTAAACTCAAACGTTAATATCTCTTCAGACCTACCGACACGAAAGTGTTGGAGGGGCTCTTCTTGTCTGATATTTGCCATATATGGCATCTTCTTATAAATCTACTATTGACTCTTCATAATGATCAACAGTATTGGCTTTATCGTTATTGTTGCGACACCCCGTAATACCAAGACCCATTGTCCCAAACAGCAGTGCCGTCAAAAAAAGAAAGCCATAGAGCCTTTTATAAACAATTTCCATGATATTTCTTAATATTTTGGTTGACCGAAATCCTGGGTCCAGTATTTGCCGTAGTGATCATTTGCATCGTCACTTTCAAGGAGTGACATACCAAGTTCTGTAAAATGCGAATTCATAAGATTTTTACAGTGTCCGTCACTGTCAATCCAGCCTGCAACCACATCATCTACGCTTTGATACCCTTTTGCAATATTTTCACCAATATAATAAAAATTATACTTATAATACTCTATCCTGTCTCGCATATGACTACCTTCACCTAAGTACTCTGCTTTTGCGACTATGTCACTATCGGTGTTGGAGCCTCTATGGTGCCAGGCATTACCATGAACCATATCGTAGTTATAGGTATAAGCAGCTTTATAGAGTTTATCACTCCATTTAAGTGTACCTACAGCTGGTTTTATACCAGACTCTCCACAATCTTGTTCTTGTGCTCTGGCTGCATTGACAGCATCAAGAAACTCTTTTTTTTGTTTGCTTAATATCACTGGAATGACAAAGCTATCTGTTTGGTTATTATCGCTTTCCTCTGGTTGATTACCATCTCCATCATTCGAGTCTGTAAATCCAAGAGTAATGTTAAGATTTTTCAGAGCATTCTCTCTGTCTATAGTTACAGTAACACCTTTATTGCTAAGTTCATTTATGAAGTCATCTGGAGCATCGTCAAGATCAATTACATTGCCAAATCGGTAGCTTTTGAAATCATCAACATCAATATATGCATCTCGTGTATCTTTATCGCAGTTTTGCAACAAAATCGCAATATTAATAGTATGATTTGCCGGTGATGAGGGAGAATCACCTCTAAGTGTATAGGGCGTAATAAGTTTCCTGGCTTTTATCTGTCCAAGAAAGAGATCACCAAGATAAAAGGCTATATATTCATTCTCTTTATATTTAAATTTTCCATTTTCGTCCGTATAGCCGCTTTGGGTCTTCGTTTCATACTTTAGACCTTTAACCGGCGCATCTATGAAGGTTCCAATATAGAGAGTGCTTTGTTCATATTTTACGAAATTTTCTGTTTTACCATCATTGGCATCTTCACTACAGCCTGCTAGTGATATCACCATCGCAAAAGCAAGAAAGAGTTTTAGTATCATTTCAAGGGGATTATTCATTGTATTACTCCTTGTTTACTGTTAAAGTTCATAAAGGAGAAATTGTAAAAAGGCAACTTTTATTCTACAAGTTATATAAAAAAGGCAACCCGGCTGTCTCATTTGAGACCCTTGGCTTTCCGTCCCCGTCTCGCGACGGGTTTGGCTTTTTCTCCTATGTATCTGTATATTATATAACAAGAATTTTAAAAAAGTGAATTAATGGGAAAAACGATACCCCAGTCCTACCTGGCCATTAGCCGTATACGCTCCGTTTTGGCTGGTCACTTCGTTAGCACCATTATTATGCACTACTTCTTCGATATAAAAGCCTCTTACTCCCATGCGAAAGTTAAGACTAAAAGCCTCACCCAAAAGCACTTTGAGACCGATATAAGGTTCAGCAGAAAAAGTCCCCAAGTATCCCAGCCCGTCTGAACCAGTGTCTAGAGCACCAAAGCCAAATTCGCCACCATAGATGAACTTAAGGCTCTGGCTTCCGATGCCACCTTCTGCTCCAACCATAAAGGCATGGAAGTCACTTTCATAAGCATCGTTCCATTTTTGGGCTTCATAGCCTATATAGAGGAAAGAGTACTGGTCTCTTCTCACATAGTCACGGGCATAACCCACTTGTAAAGAGAGCCCTTTACTGGTCAGGTCTGCTGTCTTGGAGTAGGTGTCGACCACATTACCACTTGGCTCTCGTTCTTTGAAATCTTGAACAAATCGACCACTTGAACCTACAAAATTTACTCTGACTTCTATTCCAGAACTGCTCTTTTTCAAAATGGACTTCTTATGGAGTTCACCCGCATGAAGTGACACAAAAGCTACTAACATTAAAATTAAGAGACTAAAGATATACTGCTTTTGATGTTGCATAACTACCTCGTTTAAGTACTTGTTTTATAATATCTTAAATCACTTTACAGCTACTGCAGTAATGTATACATGACACTTTTTATCAAGGATTCAATTAATGGAGCAGTTATTTTGAA
>JALWKG010000199.1 GCA_027081565.1 Helicobacteraceae bacterium | reverse complement strand
TCATAAAACTGGCATAGTTACCAGCAAAAAGCAGTGAAGAAGCAGTGATAAGTAAAAAAAGTGTTTTCAACTGCTTCTCTTCTGTCTTTTAAAGAATGACCGCTTCGCGCTGGCCTTTGGTGATAAGACCGATCTCATAAGCATCAGAGCCATCAAGAATGATCTGTGCATCTTCAGGACGTACTACAAGTACCATACCGACACCCATATTAAAGGCTCTGAACATCTCTTCACGAGCAATATGCTCACTCATAAGTTCAAAAATCGGAAGGACTTGGATCTTTGCATCTTGGATCTCTGCACGAAGACCTTCAGGAAGTACACGTGGCAAGTTCTCTACCAATCCACCACCTGTGATGTGTGCCATCGCCTGAATCTGCTGTTTGAATTTTTTGTAAGTCTTTACATAGATCTTGGTTGGGGCAAGAAGAGACTCGATGAGTGGCTTACCATTAAAGTCTTTGGTGAAGTCCAGCTCCATCTTTTCAAAGAGGACCTTACGTGCTAAAGAGAAGCCATTGGAGTGAAGACCTGAACTTGGAAGGGCAAGTAAGATATCTCCCTCACGAACATTACTGACTGTGTCCAGTTCTGACTTCTCCGCTACACCCACTGCAAAACCGGCAAGATCAAAGTCATCTTCAGCATACATACCTGGCATCTCAGCCGTCTCTCCACCAATAAGGGCACATTCAGATTGTATACATCCTTCTGCAATACCACTCACAACGGCAGTTGCTACTTCAACCTCCAGCTTACCTGTTGCATAGTAGTCCAGGAAAAATGATGGTGTTCCGTTGTTACAGATAAGGTCATTCACACACATCGCAACAAGGTCAATGCCTACAGTGTTATAGATACCAGAGTCAATAGCAAGCTTTAGTTTGGTGCCTACACCATCCGTTGCAGCCAACATAACAGGCTCTTTGTAACCGGTAGGAAGTTCAAAAGCACCGGCAAAAGAGCCAATACCACCAAGAACACCTGGAATACGTGTTGATTTTACTAAAGGTTTGATGTTCTCGACAAAACTGTTTCCTGCGTCAATATCGACACCTGCGTCTTTGTAGCTGATCTGGCTCATTGTGGCTCCGGATAATTATATAGTGACGTGATTATAACAAAGATGTGGTGTGTTATGGATAAAACTCCATATAGCTTTCTGAAAAGAAATGGTGTAGTGAAGTTTGAGAGGTGTCCTTAATATTAAGATGTTAAAATCCCATCATTATAAAAGTACCGGTATCTACCGGTGTTAAGGAAATAACACATATGAGAGATTATATCTATCCAGAGATGATGGTACACGTACCACTATGTACTGTCAAAAAACCACAAAATGTTTTAATCGTGAGTGATAATGCTGCTGCACTTGAGGCAGAAGTCGCACGTCATGATGCTATTGCATCACAAACGGTAGCCGCAACAGATGTCACGGCAGCACTTCGTGAAGCAGCAGATGCTTCTGTAGAAGTGGTGATCATAGACACATTAACAGATGACGCTGCAGCACTGGCACATGTTAACCGTGTTTTAAATGAAGAGGGTCTTGTGGTCATGAAACATCCAAGTCTTGAGGATGAAGCAGCGAACAAGCAACTGATGCAAATTCTTGGAAACTACTTCAAGATCATCATGCCTTTTAATATAGGCAATGGAGAGACTGCACTGCTTGCTTCCAAGTCTTACCACCCAACTGCAGACATCATCTTGCACCGTACTGACATGTTAGATGGGCAAAAATACTACAATTGTGACATTCATCCTGCTGCTTTTGCTACCGGTAATGATATCCGTAAAGCATACTTAGGTACAATCAGAAACTAAATTAATTGGCAGTTTCTGCCTGCAAAGAGAGTTTCATGGCATTTGAGTACGCGATCGCATTAACTGGAGGGATAGCTACGGGTAAAAGTACCGTTGCTTCACTTTTAGGCCTGAGTGGTCTACGTATTATCGATGCAGACAAGATCTCGCATACGCTGCTCGAAGCTAACATCGCGTGGGTACGTTCGCATTTTGGTGAAGATTACATTACTCCGAGAGGCAAGGTTGATCGACCTGCCTTGGGTAAACTGGTTTTTGCAGATGCTGAGAAAAAAGCAGAACTCGAAGCCTTTCTTCACCCTCTTATTCGCGCTGAGATTGAACAACAATCTATCAAGCAAGACACTTTCAAGTACCCTTACCTTATCGATATTCCTCTTTTTTTTGAGGGCAATGCTTACAACATAAAAGATTCAGTTGTGGTATATACTCCTGCGGATGTACAACTTGAGCGTTTTATGAAACGTAATGGTTTTAGTGAAGAGGAGTCTTTACGTCGCATCACTTCGCAGATGCCCATAGATGAAAAAAAAGCGAAAGCAACTTGGGTCATCGATAATTCTCAAAACCTCAAACATCTTCAAAAAGAGTGTTACGCTTTTGTAGATGCCATTAAAGAAAAGTACCCTGCACCTAAAAGATAGTTAGTAGTTTTATCTTTTAGCTCGGCTTTGCAAACAAAACTCTATACTTATATTAATAAAACAAGGAACCTATAATGATGTTAGCCAAATACTCTGCCAATGGCAATGATTTTGTCATCTTTCATACCTTTGAAAAAAGAGATCGTTCAGCACTTGCGATAGAACTGTGTAACCGTCAGTCTGGTGTCGGCGCAGATGGTCTTATTGTGCTGGTACCTCACGAGACTCTAGATTTTGAGTGGGAATTTTACAATGCGGATGGCTCTACGGCTGAAATGTGTGGAAATGGTTCTCGTGCCTGCGCCCACTACGCAGTACGTTTTGGACTGGCACCGACTACGATGACTTTTTTGACGGAAGCGGGCGCGATTAAGGCTCAGGTAGAAGGTGAGATGGTGCAGAGTGATTTGACCCCACCAGTGATCAAAGAACAATCCATAGAGCATAATGGTAAAAGTTACTGGATGATCGACACTGGTGTGCCGCACCTGGTCACCTTCGATGCTGACATAGAGCACTTTGATATATTAGAAGCACGAGAACTGCGTCATCTTTATAATGCCAATGTTAATATTGCTCAAGTACTGGAGGATGGTTCTTTACGAGTACGTACCTATGAGCGTGGGGTCGAAGATGAGACTTTGGCTTGTGGTACGGGTATGGCAGCCTGTTTTTACAGAGCGAACCAAGAAGGATGGATTGGTAATAGTGCTGAAGTTTATCCGACCAGTGGAGATACACTCTATCTTGGCTTGGTTGCGGGAACCATCACATTCAAGGGTGAGGTAACACCTACTTTTACAACCAACTGGGAGTAGAAGTTGCAGTGCAATGAAATTTGCACCACAAGGTATCTACTAATACGCTATTGATATAACCTAACGCCTAAAAATCGTTTCTCTTTCCTTTTTAATTGAGATCATCTAAAACTTTTCAACATCAATAAATTTCCCGTTATACTTTTTCCTTGAACATTTTTTAAGACTTAGATTCAGAAGTAAAAGTTATATCAAGGTGATTAGGAGTACTCTGAATAGGGATAAAGATATAGAACCTTTTTAATGTAAAATATTTTTTCCCACCATTTCCCCACTATTTTCTTTTATAGTATGGGTATAAAGCAAGATGAATCTTGCAAAGGAGCTAATATAAAAACTTTAATTATGATATTTATACTACTATTTTCTCTGAGAGCAGGGGAAAATTCAGCCGCTTATGACATCTCTATGAAGATGTTGGGCGAGATTGGAAGATCCTCTTTAGTAATCGACCAAAACGGTAAGATATATACGATCAAGATGCACCTGCAAATGGATAAGTCACTCTCCGATGTAGAGCACAGTTACGAGAGTTATGGAACGATTGTAGATGGTCTCTACCGACCTGAACGCTTTGTAAAGTATATTCGTGAAGGCGAGAGAGAAGAGACAAACTTTTATCTTTTTGATTATGAAAAGCATCAGATCGAAAAATATACAACGATAAAAGAGAGCACAGGCATGCTGGCCGGACTTTTCTCCTCTGATGAGAAGGTGACGACTGAGTCGTTTGAACTCATTACGGATTTCACTGAAAACGATACGATGACCACTTTTTTAAATGCAGAACATTTGCTGGATGGTCGTAAAGAGATGCGTGTGACGAGTGTAGGCTTTAGAAAAGATGAACGTAACATTTCATTACACAGGTTTCAAGATGAGTATCGCGTCAAAGTGATAGATAAAGATGAAAATGATGACTACTCTATTATAGTAGCAGTTTCGCCAGATGGTTTGGTACGTGAGATTATGATTCAAGAGTATACAATGCTTGGTACAATTAGTGTAGCACGAAAATAAACACTTATGAATTACTCTGGATTTTCTTTTAGATAGACAGGACTGTGTTATACTAAAACTCAAGAACAAGGGTTTTCTAACTACAGTTTAGTAACAGATAGGTGTGGATGAGATATTTATTAATCGTTTTTTTAACTGTAATCTCTCTTCATGCCTTAGTGATGGAAGAGGATTATGATGATGCCCTTAGAAAAGCAAAGGTGCAAGAACGGCCTTTAATGGCATATTTGTATATGCGTAATTGTCGTACCTGTGCTTACATGGACAGAGAGGTGTTTTCTGACCCAGAAGTCCGTGAGTATCTTGAAAAACATTATGTTGTGTTACATCTTTATACAAATGACCGTACGCTACCTGAAGACCTTAAGGTCGAAATGTCTCCTGTCTTTCACTTTATAGACTCTCAAAATGGTGAGATGATTGAATCTATTATGGGTGGACGTGATGCCAAGCGTTTTCTAGAGCTGCTCAAAAGAAGTTATAAAGACTATATAGATGGAAAATAGAGCGATATATATGGGCGTTGTGATAGGGTTAAATTACTGTGTTTAACTTTGTTAATCGCTATGCAGTATCGTAACGATGGCCAATAAACAGGCTGTTTTGGTTGGGATAATAACTCCCTTAACATTACGCTAATGCTTTACTACTATAATAATGATATATAGTGATTTTGAGAGTGAGATAACGGTGAAGTACTTTTTACTAGTATTATTGATAGTAGGAAGTCTTTTTACTATAACCCCTTCTCTGGCCGCTGAGAACATAGAGCAAAATAACAGCAGTGTCGTAAATCAAGAGAGTATGGACATTGTAAGTGAAGATGACACTTTTGATGAATTCGAAGAAGATGAATTTGGAGATGACGCGTTTGGAGACGAGTTCTCTGGTGAAAAAGAGAATGAGGTCTTTGATCCTTTAAGTGGCTATAACCGGGTGATGACCAGTTTTAATGATGGACTGTATGTCTATGTATTAGATCCCGTTTTGTTAAAAGGTTATAACTACATACCCGAACCAGTACGTGTTTCGGTAAATAACTTTTTTGATAATCTCAATTATCCAGTGAGTGTGGTGAACAATATCTTGCAGTTGAAGTTTAAAAACACAGGAACAGAATCTCTGCGTTTTGTGATCAACTCTACAGTAGGAATCTTAGGTTTTTTTGATCCGGCACAGAGCTGGTTTGGCTTAGAAAATCATCAAGAGGATTTTGGACAGACTTTGGGATATTACGGTGTAGGCGGTGGATTTCACATTGTCTTGCCATTTTTTGGACCCACCAATCTACGTGATCTTGCAGGCGATTTTATCGATTTCTATGTCAATCCTATCTATTATGTCGATGTACGGAGGTATAATATCGTTCGCAATACCTATCAAGGGTGGGGTCTGGTCACCTATAAAGAGTTTAATCAGATGTCACTCTATACAAAAGAGTATGATAATGTACGTCAAGACGCTTTGGATCTCTATCCATTTTTACGTGATCTTTACGAACAGAGCAGACAAAAAAAGATTGAGGAGTAAGTGTGCAACACCATTTTTTAAAGATATTTTTTACCGTAGTGACCTTTCTGACGCTAAGTACTATTTTGCAGGCAGATGAATTGAGTGATATCAAGCAGATGATGAAACAGAACATTGGTGAGGTGACTACACTGATCCAAGATAAAAGTGTGGCCAAAGCGGCAAGAGACAGAGAAATAGAGACGATTATCACACCACTATTTGACTTTGGTCTTATGGGACGTTTGAGTCTGGGCAAACAGACTTGGAAAAAGATCTCAAAAGAGGAGCGAAAAGCATTTAGTGAGCTTTTCAAAAACCGTGTAAGACAGTCATATATGAGCAAACTTGACCTTTATACAGATGAAGTGGTAGTGATCGATGATCCAATCAAAGTGAAAAATCGTATTCATCTGCCAACACACCTCATGCGTAAAAATGAGAAACGCGATGTGCTTTATAAGTTTTACAAGTCTAAAAAAAGTGGTTGGATGATCTACGATGTCGATATATTGGGTGTGAGCATTATTCAGACCTACCGTACACAATTCTCAGGAATTTTAAAAAAAGAGAGTTTTGCTGCCTTGCTTGAGAAGCTAAAAAGCAACGAAAACTCATGAAAAGTCTCTGTTAAATGATCGATAGCTTTTACAGTAATTATATATTACGATATCCTAAAAGCGTATTACTGCTTCTTTTTTTGATGGTAGCCTTTTTAGGGTCTCAAGCCTTTAAGATGGAGGTTGATGCTTCTGCAGAGACCCTCTTACTTGAAAGTGATAAAGACCTTGAGTTCTCTCGTATGATCAGTGAACGTTACCATACGCCAGACATCTTGGTCATTGCCTATACCCCTGAAGCTTCATTGATAGACGTTGATGTCTTAAAAGATATCAGTGCGCTCAGTGATGAACTGAGGGCACTTCCTATGGTCGATTCTGTTACTTCTATTTTGAATGTTCCTTTGATGCAGAGTCCTAAAAAGCCACTCAAAGAGATGTTAGAACAGATACCTACCCTTAGCTCTAAAGATGTCAACAAGACAATGGCGAAGTATGAACTGCTCGAAAGCCCGATCTATAAAAACAACTTGGTAAGTGAGGATTTTAAGACAACTGCTTTAATGATTAACCTTAAATCGGACAAGACCTTTCGTAAACTGAGACTGCAACGTGATGCACTGCGTCTTAAAGACAGAGAGGGATCACTGAGTGAAGAAGAGCAAAAGAGCTACAAAAGAGTGTTACAGACCTTTAAACTTCACAGAGATATGTTGCGCCTCTCTGACCATCAAAACATCGAGAATATTCGTGAGGTGATGGAACATCACCGTGATCATGCCAAACTCTTTTTGGGTGGGGTCAGCATGATCTCAGATGATATGGTCAGTTTTGTAAAAGAGGACCTGAAAGTCTATGGCTCTATTGTACTCTTTTTACTGATCGTGGTCTTATGGGTCATTTTTGGAACGCTACACTGGGTGTTGATCCCGGTACTGATCTTGACAGTCTCTATTATCTCTACGGTAGGTGTTTTGGGGATGTTTGGATGGGAAGTGACTGTGATCTCCTCTAACTTTGTTTCGTTGCAGCTTATAATCACGCTCTCTATCATCATCCACCTCATTGTGAGATACAGAGAACTTTTAGCTACCAAACCTAATGCCTCTCAAAAGCAGTTGGTTCTTGAAACGGTCACCTCTATGTCAAAACCAACTTTCTTTGCTGTTTTGACGACCATAGCCGGTTTTACTTCTCTGATCTTTTCAGACATCTTACCGGTGATCAATTTAGGCCTGATGATGAGTATGGGTATTACTATCTCGCTGTTTTTGACCTATCTTATCTTTCCTGCTATTGTGGTCTTATTGCCTAAGTTGGTGCTTCGTGAACCTAAAAAGCAGACCTATTCGCCTACAAAAGTGTTTGCGACTATTACTGAGCGCTATGGAAATGTTTTTCTGTTTGTAACGATTCTTGTTGTCCTGTTTAGCTTGGTCGGTACTTCAAAATTGATGGTGGAGAACAGCTTTATAAACTACTTTAAAAGTTCTACTGAGATCTATCAGGGAATGGCGATCATAGATAAAAAACTGGGTGGTACAACACCTCTTGATGTCATTATCGATTTTCCGAAGCCAAAAGAAATGCCTATCTCTGAAACAGTAGAAGAAGATGACGAATTTTCTGACTTTGATGATTTTGAAGAAGAGTTGGCGGCTTCTGAAAATGAGGCACAGTACTGGTTCACCTCAGAGCGTATGCATAAGGTAAAACAGGTTCATGATTATTTAGAGAGTCTGCCTGAAGTAGGCAAGGTGATCTCTTTGGGCACCATGTTGGAACTGGGGCGTTCCTTAAATGATGAGAAGTGTCTCGACAGTTTTCAGCTGGCCCTACTTTACAATGAGCTGCCAAGTGAGTTCAGAGAGATCATCTTAGACCCTTATATCAGTATAGAAAACAACCAAACACGCTTCTCTCTACGTATTGTAGATTCGAACGAAGCACTGAGAAGGGGTGCTTTGCTGGAGAAGATCCAGAAAGATCTAATAGGAAAATTAGGGCTTGCACCTGAGAATGTTCATCTCTCCAATGTCATGGTCCTCTACAACAATATGTTACAGAGCCTTTTCAGCTCACAGATCTTGACCTTGGGGCTTATGGTGCTACTGCTTAGTGTAATGTTCTATATGCTGTTCAGGTCGCTCTCAGTGGCGATTATTGCGATGATCACCAACCTGATGCCCATCAGTGTACTTTTTGGTTTTATGGGTTGGGCGGGTATCCCTCTTGACATGATGACTATTACTATTGCTGCCATTAGTGTGGGTATCGCTGTGGACAACACCATACACTACCTTTATCGCTACAAAAAAGAGTTTGCCATAGACCATGACTATATACAAGCAATGCACCGCTCTCATGAAAGTATCGGCTATGCTATGGTCTATACTTCTGCAGCTATTATGTTAGGCTTCTTGGTCCTAGTTCTTTCTGCTTTTGTCCCCACCATATATTTTGGCCTGTTGACGGTGTTAACCATGCTTATGGCGACGATTGCAGACCTCTTACTGCTGCCAAAATTGATCTTGCTTGTAAAACCTTTTAAGGTAGATAAGAACTCTTAGAGGTGCACAATCCTCTAAAGTATTGTAATAATCACCAGTTTTAAAAACAGGTCAAAATAGAGTGAGCTATTGCCCTTGAAGAGCTTCTTCAGTAAGATACGTCGCTAATGGGGTGGCTAGGTTTAAGTAGAAATTACATCTGCTTTTAGAATTTGAAATTTGTGTATGAAAAAAGAGTTTTGAAGGTTTAAGTTGAATAATGGTGCTTCGTACTGGATTCGAACCAGTGACTTTTACCTTGTCGAGGTAACACTCTACCAACTGAGTTAACGAAGCATTGGTGTTGGAGATGGGAATCATACACCAGGCTTACTTAAAATGATTTTAGAAAGCCTAATAAAAGTTATTTTATAGCATCAATATCTTTCTCTTCTTTACAAAACTGCGGTTTAAAGTTTAAAAAGAGTATCCATACAACAGCCAAGTCTATCATCATGTCGGCAAAATTAAAGATCGCAAAGTTAAACCCGCAGTGCCAATAGATGTAGTCTACAACACCACCATGGTTGAAACGGTCATAGACATTGGAGAGACCTGCTCCAACCAAAATACCGGCAGGGATCATATAGCAGAGCTTTTTGAGGTTAATGATGTAGGCTAAGACACCGGTGATCATAATGAGTTGCAGCCATTTGAGGTTCTCTTGTAAAAAAGAGAGCATCGAGAAGGCTACACCGTAGTTAAAGATCAGACGCATGTTGATACAGCTGGTCTCATACACATCGACGGCTCTATGGTAAAGTGCATCTTGTGGCAGTCCAGAGATCTCCATAGCTTTTAAGATAAAGTACTCTTTTATACCCTGGTCAACGATAAAAATACCGATAAGCGAGAGGGTTAAGACTAGAAGTGCCTTAACCATTGAGTGCTTTCTTGAAAAAGTCTGTAAGGTCGAGCATTGCGGCTTCCATCTCCTGAGCATTTTTACCCTCAAGCAGAACCCGAAGTTTGTTTTCGGTTCCAGAGTAACGCACTAGGTGACGGATCTTGGCTGTGTCCAAGACAGCATATTTCTCAGATAGACCTTCTATGGAATCTAGAGGTTTTTTTTCACTGATATTGAGGTTGACCAGTTTCTGTGGGTAGAGGCTAAAGGGACGCAATACTTCAGAAGCTTTTTTCTTACTGTTGATCACCAGTGCCAAGGTCTGGAGTGCAGAGACCAGACCGTCTCCTGTCTTGGCATAGTCATGCATGATGACATGACCGCTCTGCTCGCCACCAAAGTTTATGCCTTCACGGTTCATGATCTCTAACACATATTTGTCTCCTACATTGGAGCGGTGAAGTGTCAGGTCGTTTGCATTCATAAAGTCTTCAAGACCTTGGTTGCTCATAACAGTAGAGACGATGCCGTTACCTTTGAGCTGCCCACTCTCTTTAAGATAAAGTCCAAGTGCACCTAAGAGTTGGTCTCCATCGACCACTTCTCCTTTTTCATCGATGACAACCAGACGGTCAGCATCTCCATCGAGTCCAAAACCGATGTCCGCACGGTACTCGACGACTGCTTTTTGAACATCTTTAGGATGAAGTGCACCGCACCCTTCGTTGATGTTAAAACCATCAGGCTTGTCATGAAGAACGATCACCTCTGCACCCAACTCTTCCAAGACGGTTGGTCCTACTTTATAACCTGCACCATTGGCTGTGTCCAAAACGATACGGAGACCTTGCAGGGAGCTATTTTTAGAAAATGAGTTTTTAAGATGTACGATATAACGGCCGATAACATCATCGATGCGCTTTGCTTTACCGATTTTTTTACCCGTAACGGCGGCTGCATTTAATTGGGCTTCATCACGAGCGATCGCTTCGATCTGTGCTTCGATCTTTTCTGAAAACTTATTACCGTGACTATCAAAGAACTTTATGCCATTATCTTCAAAAGAGTTATGACTCGCAGAGATCATGATTCCGGCGTCACAACGCATGTTCTCTGTTAAAAAAGCGATAGCTGGCGTTGGCATAGGTCCAATTTCAATCACATCGTAACCTACAGCAGTCAGTCCACTTACAATAGCGTTTTCTATCATATACCCACTACGACGGGTGTCTTTACCTATTAATATTTTGTTGGTTTTTGCACCGTCTTTAAAATAGATACCTGCGGCCATAGCGACCTTCATGGCGAGGGACGCGGTTAAGAATGTACCGGCCTCTCCACGAACACCATCGGTTCCAAATAATTTCATTTTCACACTCCGTTTTAGGATTAATAATAATTTAGTATTTGTTTAACTTGCTTTTTATTATATTTAAGATAGCATTCTATCTCAAATTTTATTATAACAAGGATAATGCACATGGCAAACCATAAGTCAGCATTGAAAAGAATCCGCCAGACTGAAACACGTACTGAGCGCAACAGATTCTATCGCACACGTTTAAAAAACATTGTTAAAACAGTTCGTACTGCTATTGAAGCAGGCAACAAAGAAGAAGCAGAAGCAGCATTCAAGATCGCTAATCAGCAGATTCATAAGTTCGTTTCGAAAGGCATCTTGAAAAAAGAGACTGCTGCTCGTAAAGTAAGCCGTCTTAACAAAGCTGTTAACGCTATCTAAGGATAGCTTGACTCTTAATGTTAGCAGATAAACTAACCCCTGTTCTGAACCGTTACAATGAACTGACTGAGCTTCTCAGCTCACCAGATGTAGCCTCAGACATCACAAGAATGACAGAGCTCTCCAAAGAGCAATCTGGACTCCTTCCCCTCGTAGAAAAAACCAACGAATACAGAGCACTACTTCAAGAGATCGATGATAACAAAGAGATGTTGTCTGATGCTGAGATGGCTGAGATGGCTAAAGAAGAGTTGCGTGAACTTGAACCTCAGGTTCCTGTAATCGAAGAAGAGATCAAAGTCCTTCTTGTACCTAAAGATCCTAATGATGAACGTAATATCATCGTTGAGCTTCGTGCCGGTACAGGTGGTGATGAAGCCGCTCTTTTTGTGGGTGACCTGTTTGCCGCTTATCAGCGCTATGCAGATCTTAAGGGATGGAAAATAGAGCTCATGAGTACCAGTCCCTCAGATGCCGGTGGCTATAAAGAGATCATCGCCCTTATTAAGGGTGAACAGGTTTATAGCCGTCTAAAATATGAGGGTGGTACCCACCGTGTTCAACGTGTACCGGCAACAGAGTCTCAAGGACGTGTTCACACCTCTGCGATCACTGTTGCGGTTATGCCGGAAGTTGATGATGTTGAAGTTGAGATCGATCCTACAGATCTTAAAATTGATGTTATGCGTGCTTCGGGTAATGGTGGACAGTCGGTGAATACAACAGACTCGGCAGTACGTATAACACACTTGCCAACGGGTCTGGTAGTCACCAACCAAGATCAAAAATCACAGCATAAAAATAAAGACAAGGCAATGAAAGTACTCAAAGCCCGTCTTTATGATCTTGAACTTCAAGAGGCACAGAAAAAAGACAGTGCGGCGCGTAATGAGCAGGTCGGAACGGGTGACCGTAGTGGACGTATTCGTACCTACAACTACCCACAAAACCGTATCTCAGACCACCGTATTACTCTGACTCTGTACCGTTTGAATGAGATCATGCAGGGTGGTCTGTTGGATGAGATCATTGATCCACTGATAACAGATGCTCAAATGAGAAGTATGGAAGCCGCAGGCCTCTCCTAAAATAAAAGTTCTAGCTGCGGCGCGATTTGCACCGGAGTTCACCTCTCCACGCACACTAGTGCGCTATCGGGTTCACCTCCGGCACAACTCCCACCACATCTAAAACTTTTATGCCACACTATTTTCGATGCGCGTTGCTGTCGAATTTTCAAGCACTCGCTATTGTCTATTAATTTGGAGTTCCAACAAATATTGGCGTTCAACCGCCAATTAGCCCGGAAGCCAAAAGGTTAGTTAATCATAATAGATCATAGAGCCGAAGGGTATTGTACTCTCTCTTTTTCCTCAAGGATATCTCCCATAAAGCTGACTGAATGTCAGGTTTATGAGAGTAAAGTTTTATACAAGAAGCAGAGAAAAAAAGTTGAACACTATTGCTTAGAAGTAATAAAAGAAGTTTAAAGAGTAGAAGAATTAAAATTTATGGAAAGAATAGAGCGTATTAAAAAGTTATTGGCTCCGCCGATTGGTACTTCGTACATCAACCTATGGTCCGAACCCTAAAAAGGCCAAGCAGTTGGCTTTTTCTTAACGTTTGAGCGATACTTCGTATCTTGGCTCCGTCGGTCGATGCCTTCAGCATATCTCCCTTTGGTCCGAACCCTAAAAAAGCCAAGCAGTTGGCTTTTTCTTCACGGGTTCTTACATCAGACCTCTCATCATTAGGTACCAGTACATTGATTTTAGCATGTGCAAGTCAAAGAACCACCATAGGCGGCTAGGGTTTTCAGGTGCCAAGAATGGAATAGATGGTGCAAGTCCATCATAGTTGAACTCGGCCATTACGATTTCACCATATCCCACTTTTAGCGGACAGACAGTGTAACCATCGAACTTCTCAGTCAAACTCTTTTTTTGCATTTCAGCAAGGAGGTTAGAGACCATAATCGGTGCGTGGTGTCGTGCACTTCCGCCTGTCTTACCCATAGGGATACCACACACATCACCAATACCAAAGACATTTTTAAAACGGCGGTGTTGTAGGGTCTCTTTGTCTACTTCTAACCACCCTTTTGCGGTTCCTTTTTGCCATCCTAGTAGTGACTCATGAACAGCTTTTGCAGCGCTCATTGGTGGAACAATGTGGATGAAGTCATACTCTAGTTCAACGATCTCACGTTTGGTAGTGGTGTCATACTCTTCCAGCTCTTCATCATATTCACCTTTAACCTCATAGGTGTGCTCAAATGTTGCGATCTTTGCATACTTGTCTATCGCTATAAGGTTATGCTTGAATTTGTTAGTAATCGTGTCGTAACGCTTTTGAACTTCACCTAGAGAGTCTGCGATCTCTTTAAGACCGAAAAGTCTTCCACCGGAAGTGGCGAAGGTGTAGTCAGCAGAAAGGCCTGATTTTTTAAGATGATCTGCAGAGAGGTAGAGGATCTTTTGTGGGGCACCACCACATTTTATCGGGGTAGCAGGTTGGGTATAGATAACACGAGGTTTCTGGATATTAGTCGCCGAAGCTTGTTTGAGGGCATTAAACCAGTCCCAAGTTATAGAACCACCATCGGTTGTTCCTTTTTCAAAGTTGTTAAGATAGACACTGGAAATACCTTTAGTCCCTATGTCCTCTTCTTTAAGACCTCTGATCCAGTCGTAGTGGTAATCTATACCGGTAGCAACAACAAGATAGTCATAGTTAACAGTCTGCTCACCACGTGTAAGCAGCGTGTTGTTTTCAGGGTCAAAACTTTCGACTTGATCTTTGATCCAAGTGACATCATCTGGGATAAAATCACTATTTTTCTTGATAAGATCATCATGGGTATAAAGTCCTGCTGCCTGGAAGACTTGACCGGGTTGATAGATATGAAGCTCATTAGGTGCGATGATCGTGATGTCAGGGTTGCTAATTCCTCTATGAAGGCGTGCTAGTGCCATGATAGCACCGGCACCACCACCAACAATCACGATCTTTCCTGTAACATCGGCAGCTTTAACAGAGGTGATTGTGCTTGATGATGTAGAGGCAAGGACACCTGCCGCAATAGGAGAGATACCCATTAATTTTATAGCGTCACGTCGTGACAACATCTCAGAAGAGTTTGTTTTTTTAAGAAGTTCATTTAGTTTGTTAGTGTCCATTAGGAGCGACCTTTTATTGTAATGGTTTCATTTTAACGTATATCTATTA
Source organism: Helicobacteraceae bacterium (assembly GCA_027081565.1). Lineage (GTDB taxonomy): Bacteria > Campylobacterota > Campylobacteria > Campylobacterales > Sulfurimonadaceae > Sulfonitrofixus. Next base: position 648 of record JALWKG010000199.1, on the reverse strand, counting down.
AAAACAATGAATATCTTAGGATAAAGGAGTAGCAGTGTAATAAAAAAGTGATATTAGAGGTTAGTAAGTAGATATGACAATCTTTTACACAAAACAAGGTTCTTTTTAGCTAAAATCGCGCAAACAAAAATAATCTTCAATGTACACTCTGCCTATTGTAGTGGTGGGTGCCTTGAAAAGAGGATGAACTATGAGCGCAATCGCTATAAAACACAACGACGAGGTCATCGACCTTTTAACTGCCGAAGCCCAAGGGATCACGGGAGAAGAGATCGAGCTGGATAACTCTCCTGAGTCTTTAGAGGTACTACGTCACTCTACTGCCCACCTAATGGCACAGGCTATTAAGTCTCTCTACCCTGACGCAGAGTTCTATGTAGGACCTGTGGTCAAAGAGGGCTTCTACTACGACTTTAAGACCAAAGAAGAGATCGGCGAGGGTGACCTTAAAAAGATCGAAAAAGCGATGATCGGTTTTGCTAAAAAGAAGTTCCCGATAGAGCGTTATGAGATCACTATGTACGAAGCAAAAGAGAAGTTTGCTGATGATCACTTGAAATTAGAAGTGATGAAACGTATTCCTGATGAGAAGATCTCTATCTACAAGCAAGGTGAGTTTGAAGACCTTTGTCGTGGACCACACCTTCC
>JALWKG010000198.1 GCA_027081565.1 Helicobacteraceae bacterium | reverse complement strand
CACTGGCAACAGTACTGCTCTTTTTATATACCGGCAATGTCTTTAACCTTATCTGGGCAAAGTTTTCCACTTATGTCTTCCGTGGCGTTGACGAAAGTGGCGGATTAAAGTTCTATGAGGTAGCACAAACCGTTCGTGAAGCAGGAACCATTCCTTTTGAGACGATGGCCAACCGTATTATTGGCTCATCTTTAGGTGTTATTGCAGCACTTGCAGGTTATATTATCCTGGTCATCCGGCACCGTGGTTTCATCTTGGCACTGCCACTGATCGGTATTGGTGTCTTTTCACTTTGGGGTGGTCTTCGTTTTACCGTTTATGCAGTACCGGTTGCGGCACTGAGTATTGTCTACCTCTTCTACTTCATAGCCCGCTACATCACTTCACTTCGTTTGGGATTTATCGCACTCATGACGGCAGTAGTCATCTCTCCCAACATCACCCATATCTTAGCCTACAAAGTACCTACTGTCTTCTCCAAACCTGAAGTCGCTGCCCTTGATCGTCTCTCTAAAATAGGTTCAGACAAAGACTACATCGTGACATGGTGGGATTATGGCTATCCCCTATGGTACTACGGTCAGAAAAACACACTGATTGACGGAGGAAAGCATAACCACGATAATTTCCTAGTCTCAGAGATCTTACTTAGTACCTCTCAAAAAGAGGCCGCTAGACTCTCTCGTATAGCTATCGAGACCTATGTGGATTCTAACTACTCTGTGGTTGCAGACACACTGTTTAAAAACCACCAAAAAGACCAGATAGATGTCAGTGCCTATTTGGAGAACCTGCGTTATGGATCTGTTGAGTTGCCAAAGAAGTCTCGAGAGGTCTTTTTATATCTTCCTATGCGTATGTTTGACATCTTGCCAACCGTCAAGATCTTTTCCAATCTCGATCTCACCACAGGTCGTCCTTTGAGTAAACCCTTCTTCTACAGTGCACAACGTTTTAATGACACCAAAAACAGCATTAATTTTGGCAACGGAATTGCGCTTTTGAAACAAGAAGGTAAGATCCAGATAGGTGCTCAAAAAATACCTTTAGGTGAATTTATAAAGGTGGGGTATAACCAACAAGGCAAGATCATTGTCAACCGTCAAAGTATCTCACCAATGTCCCGTATTTCCATTATCTATCTTGAGTCCTATCATCGTTTTCTGATTTTGGACAGTGAGTACCTCAACTCAAACTTTATACAGATGTTTGTCTTTGAGAACTATGACCATGATTTCTTTGAACCTGTTGTATTGACCCCAGAGTCCAAGATCTTCCGCGTCAAGATCTAAATGATGTATCGCAGTCTGTTTAAACCGCTCTTTGATCGCTTGGGCGCACTGCTACTGCTGACTCTGCTCTCCCCTCTTCTTCTGGTGCTGATACTCTTGATCCGTATAAAGCTAGGAAGTCCCATACTTTTCAAGCAAGAGCGCCCCGGTAAAGATGAAAAACCCTTTACCATCTACAAATTTCGTACGATGAATGATCAAAAAGACAGTAAAGGTGAACTTTTACCTGACGAAGAGAGACTCACCCCACTGGGAAAGTTCATTCGTTCTTTAAGTCTCGACGAGCTCCCACAACTTTTAAATGTCCTAAAAGGTGAGATGAGCTTTATCGGGCCCCGTCCACTTTTAACAGAGTACCTACCGCTTTATAATGAGACACAAAAAAAACGTCACAAAGTCACACCTGGTATTACAGGTTGGGCCCAGGTCAATGGTCGCAATGCAATTACTTGGGAAAAAAAGTTTGAGCTTGATGTATACTATGTTGAACATATCTCGTGGAAACTGGACCTAAAGATCATCATGATGACCCTGCAAAAGATCATCAGACGTTCAGACATTTCACAAGAGGGTCATGCCACTGTGGAGAAGTTTAATGCCAACAACTGACACCTTAGCGATCTATGGCCAAAGCGGCCATGGTAAAGTCATCAGACAGATCGCCTTAGCCTCAGGTTATCAAAAGATCTTATGGATCGATGATGCACCCGATGCAGACGCTATGACTTTTGAGACATTTTTACAAACAGATCCCCATATACCGGTTGCATTGGGAATTGGTAACAATACTGCCCGTCAGAAGGTCTATCTGAAATTAAAAGAAAAACAGTGCAAGATCGCCACTTTGATCCACCCTTCTTCCATTATCGCAGATGACTGTTGTTTAGGCGAAGGCAGTGTTGTTATGCCCCTTGCCGTTATCAATGCAGAAGCTGCTGTTGGTATAGCAGCCATCATAAACAGCCACAGCTGTGTAGAACACGAGGCACAACTTGGAGACTTTGTACATCTTAGTCCACAAGTCGCACTTGGTGGAAATGTCAGAATTGGAGACTTTACCCACATAGGTATAGGCAGTGCCATCATCCAAGGTATTACCATCGGTGCACACACTACAATCGCTGCAGGCAGCAGTGTGATCCACAATATTCCAGACCATGTCATGGCAGCAGGTGTTCCTGCTACCGTTAGAAAAGAGCTATCATGAGCACACGTTTATTTCTCTCTCCTCCCCATATGAGTGGCAAAGAACAGCACTATATTGCTGAAGCATTTCAGAGCAACTACATCGCACCTATTGGCCCCTTTCTAAACCGTTTTGAGGCAGCTATCCAAAACGCCACCGGCAGTGCTCATGCCCTCGCAACGACCAGTGGTACTGCCGCTATACATTTGGCCCTTCGTGTGTTGGGTATTGGTGAAGGGGACATTGTATTGGCCTCTACTTTTACCTTTATCGGATCCGTCTCACCCATCCTTTACCAAAACGCCACCCCCTATTTTGTTGATGCCGATCTTGCAAGCTGGAACCTTGATCCTGAACTTTTAGAAACAGCGATCACGCAAGCGCCTAAAAAACCAAAAGCACTGATCCTGACCCATCTCTATGGACAGATGGCCGACATTAAAAAGATTGTGGCTATCTGTAAAAAGCATCAGATCTATCTCATAGAAGATGCCGCAGAGAGTCTTGGTGCACGCTATGAAGAGCAGCAGAGCGGTACCTTTGGTGACTTTGGTATCTACTCCTTTAATGGGAACAAACTTTTGACGACCTCAGGTGGAGGTATGTTGGTCTCATCCAACCCAGAGTGGATCGATCGCGCCCGTTTCTTCGCCACTCAGGCTAAAGATGATGCCCCATACTATGAACATACTACCTATGGCTACAACTACCGCATGAGCAATATTGTCGCCGCCATTGGTGTAGCACAGATGGAAGTACTTCAAGAACGTGTCACACAGGCAAGAGAAGTCTTTTTATGGTACCAAAAAGAGCTCGGGTCAGTAGAAGAGATCCATTTTATGCCTGAACTGCCTAACAGTAGCGGTAACCGTTGGTTGACCACCGTCACTTTTGAGACAACAGACTATACCAAGGTACAAAAGGCCTTAGAGGAAGAGAACATAGAGAGTCGTCCACTTTGGAAACCGATGCACATGCAACCTCTCTTCAAAGATGCACTCTCTTTGCAAAACGGTACTTCACAAAAGCTTTTTGAAGAGGGTCTCTGTCTTCCTAGCGGAACGCAGATGCAACAGAGTGATGTACAACGTGTCTGTAAAATCATAAAGTCGGTTTGTAATGCATAAACTTCTTCACCCTACAGCTTTCAAACGTATACTTTTTTTTCTGTTGACAGATATCATACTCTCCGTGGCATCGTTTTACCTTGCTTATCTTTTACGTTTCAACTTTGAGATCCCCAGTCGATTTTTAGAGCCTTTTTTTACCATTTTTATCATACTGCTCAGCTATAAAGTCCTCGCGCTTATCTTTTTTAAGACCTACAACATCATCTGGAGATTTTTCAGTATTACAGAGTCTAAAAACATTGTAAAAGCACATCTTGTGGCATATACACTTTTTGGCCTTACACTCTATCTTTTTTCAGAGAGTCTCACCCCTTTTCCCAGAAGTGTCATCGCCATCGATTTTTTGCTCTCTTTAGCACT
>JALWKG010000197.1 GCA_027081565.1 Helicobacteraceae bacterium | reverse complement strand
GTTTCGATCCTTCAAGATGAGGTAGAGAGTCCTACCCATAAAAAATATCTTGAGATCGTACTTAACAGTGGTGAAAACCTCCTAACCATCATTAATGATATCTTAGACTTCTCTAAACTCAGAAGTGGTGAGTTTACTATTGAAAAGAGTCGTTTTAACCTTCATGAAGAGCTGACCCATACTTTAGAACTTTTTGTGGCGAGTGCCAATGAAAAAGAGATCACTATGCTCGCTTATTTAGACCCTTATATTCCTTATGAGTTAGAGGCAGATCCGTTGCGTATTAAACAGATCATTGCAAACTTCATCAGTAATGCCATAAAATTTACACCGCCAGAAGGGGTGGTTGAGTTAGAAGCCTTTTGTAATAATGGTCTTTTGCGTGTAAGCATTAAAGACACTGGTATTGGGTTGACTGAGGAGGACCAAAAACGTATTTTTAACGCCTTTACTCAGGCCAAACATGCAGAAGGTTTTAAAGGTGGAAGTGGTCTTGGTCTTGCTATCTGTAAAAAACTGGCGGAGCATATGGGTGGTGATGTCTTTGTTGAGTCTACCATAGGTAAGGGGAGTGTCTTTACTTTAGAGGTACCAGTAGAGTCCCATGATGTGAAGACATTTGAGATGTTTAACATAGAACCCTTTAAAAAGCTGACTATGGCACTTTTACAGCAAAACGGAGTGCTCTCAAAGAGTATGATGTCACTGCAAAGATATCTTGAGATCTTTAATCTTGATGTTATTTTGATCGATGATCTGGATACTTTGGAATTTGACTTACTCTTCTTCTCTGATGCAGATGTCAATGAGATACTGCGTTCGAGGATAGCTAAGCAAATGCTTCCTTCTATCGCTATTATGGACTATTTTGACAACCGTTACGAACATACAGAGAACATTACACCGATCTATTTTCCGATCTACTGTTCTAAACTTTATCATACATTTTTAGAAGCGCTTCACCTCTCAAAAGAGAATGATGCCACACTCCTTCCTGGTGAACCGGCGAAGCAGTTGTTTAAAGGTAATGTTCTTGTTGCTGAAGACAACAGTGCAAATCAGGAACTTATTCGGATTATCTTGGAGAGTTATGGCCTGCACTACCTGATCGCAGGAGATGGACAAGAAGTTGTGATGCGTTACAAGTCAGGTACTTTTGATCTGGTCTTGATGGATGAGCAAATGCCTAAAAAAAGTGGGACTGAAGCGACACAGGAGATCCGACGTTTTGAGAAAAAACATGAACGACGACAAACACCAATAGTGGCATTGACAGCCAATGTCCTTAAAGGCGAAAAGGAGAAAAGTGCGGCTAAAGGCTTTGATGCCTTTTTAGGAAAGCCTATTGTCTTAAAAGAGATGGAGACGGTCTTAAAACAGTTTTTAGAACCTCGTGACGGAGAGGAGAACATTACAAGCTTTGAGGTGGTGACAGATACCTCTACTCAAAGTGTCAATATTAACACCCAAAAGTTGGCAGAGGAGTTGATGTTGGATGTAGAGCAGGTGACACGTTTGATGGGTATTTATGTCAAAAAGATGCACGAGAGTCTAAAAGAGTTAGAAAAGGCGATCTCTGAGCGTGATTTCAAACGCATCTCACACATTGCACACTCTATAAAAGGCTCTAGCAGTAACTTTAGAATAGAAGCTATTGTTGCACTTGCCTATGCACTGGAAAAGGCGTCTCATGATGAAGATGCAGTGTTTAAATACGAAGAGACTTTTGAAACCTTGATGCAGGAGTTTCAAAAAGTAGAAGCGGTCTAGGCACTACCCCTCTATGTAGTAACCGATCCCTGAAGCATTTTTGATAATAGGGGTGGGAAGAAGTTTACGCAGTCTCCATACAAGGGTTCGTACATTGTTCTCTGTTGCCCCCTCATCTTCCCAGACATAGTTGACAGCCTGATCAAAACTGACGATCACACCAAGTTGGGCGACCAGCAGACGTATAAAAGTGTTCTCTTTTTTGGTGAGTTTAAGCATTTTGTCTTGGTAAAAGACCTTGTCTAGATCGATATCAAGATGATAACCCTCACCAAATGGGATAATAGGTTTGTCTGAGACCTTTTTAGCGAAGAGTAGCTTTTCCAAATGGTCTTTGTCCGAGCGAAGGGCATTGAGACTCTCATCACGTTTTTTCTCCTCTTCATATTTGTAGAGTGCCATCTGGATCGTACCATGAAGAGACTGTGGGTCAAAGGGCTTGACAATATAACCGTAGGGTTCACACTTTTTGGCCTCTTCGATGATTTCGTTCTCAAAATGAGAGGTTAAGAAGATAAAAGGCAGACCATGCTTTTCATGGATAAAGTGGGCCAACTCAATGCCGTCGTTGACATCTTGCAGTGAGATGTCCAACAAGATGAGGTCAGGTTCATAGATCTTGATCTTGTTTCGTGCCTGTATTACAGTGTCAGCTGTCGAAACGACCTCATATCCCAACTTCTCCAAGGACATCTTTAAGTTGAGAGAAGTGACCTCGTCATCTTCTACAATTAATATCTTGTAACTCATAAGCAACCTTGCATAAGATTTGATAATATATAAAATCTCTTGATGTACAGTTTTAACACAAGTTAGATAAATGGTGTATAAAGGTGAATTATTACTTTTTAGAAAGTGCTTACTGGAGGTAAAAGGGGTAGAAGCGAAGCATATAAAGAGGTGACTTAGTGCATGGTGTAGCCGATGCCTCTGACGGTCTTGATGTAATCTTTACTTTTGTCCGGGTCTATCTTCTCTTTGAGGCGGTTGATGGCAACGTTAACGGTACGTCCTTGATAGCTCTCGTTTTTGCCCCAAACATGTTTAAGCAGGTAGTCTCGTTTTAAGACAGTGTTTTTACTCTCTATAAAAATATGCAGCAGGTCAAACTCGAGTTTAGTAAGTTCGATTGGTCTCTCTTGTATGTAGACTTCACGAGAACGCAGGTCGAGTTCGATGTCTCTGAACTTTACTTTATGACTCTGCTGGGAGGATTGGGTACGACGCAGTACTGCTTGAACGCGGTAAAAAAGCTCTTGCATGTCAAAAGGCTTGGTGATATAGTCATCAGCACCACGTAAAAAACCCTCCTCTATATGATACTTTGTCGCCTTGGCAGAGAGATAGATAACGGGGATCTGCATCCCTTGGTCACGCAACATCGCAATAAACTCACTTCCCTCAATGTCTGGAAGGTTACGGTCCATGATGATGAGGTCGATGTTCTCTTCTGAGATGGCCTGACGGACATTTTTTGTGCTTAAAAAGCCTAGAATCTCATAACCCTCTTTACTTAGGCGATGCTCCAAGATCTCTAAGAGATCCTCTTCATCTTCTACGATCAATATTTGTGCTGGCATACGCTATCCATCCTTTTTGATGATGGTACTTTAAAGTGTTTGCATAACATTCAGGTTACAAGGGCGTGTTGGAATGTAACCAAACTGTTACATTTAAGAGGGCATGCCGTAATCTGGAAATACGAGATGTTTGTTTGAAAAAGAGTATTGCAATAAGACCCTTACAATATATAAAAAAGAGAAAAAGAGTTGTAACCACTCTGTTACACAATGGTAGTTTGGATGTAACAGAAGACTTTTATAATACGCTCAACTTAATCAAGGAGCCTTCCAAATGGCAATGAACAAAATGAAATCGGCAATCGCACTTAGTAGCTTAACAGCAGCAGTATTAACTTTTACAGGTTGTGGCAGTGATGATACAACAGCGCCAGCAGGTGGATCAGGTTCTGTATCTTGTCTTGATGGGACAGTACTTAGTGGGGATTGTACTTCTGACGTAACATTGACTAAGGGAACACAGTGGGAGATCGATGGTCTTGTCAAGATCAAAGATGGTGCAACATTGACGATCGAAGCGGGCACTACAGTTTATGGTAAAGAGGGTGCAAACTACATCGTTGTTACCAAAGGTTCTAAGATCATGGCTGAGGGAACTGCAGCAGAACCGATTATCTTTACTTCAGACATCGCTAAAGA
>JALWKG010000196.1 GCA_027081565.1 Helicobacteraceae bacterium | reverse complement strand
AACTCTAATATCATGCCGGAGGCAGAGTTTGTGGAGGTGCTTGAAGCGGTTCAAAAGTCTCTCAAAAATGCAAATGTGAGTTATGAAAATGCCTTTAAACCTTTTGTGAAGCCGGCTATGGCTTTGGTGCTGCACAGTGTTGAAGGAACGGATGCCATAGAGTCTGTTATCTTGGACAACTATAAAGAGCAGGTAGCCGATGCTATTGCTCATATGGCTAAAAGTGAACGTTCCAATGCTCTAAGAGTGATCCGTGAAGAGATCTTGTTGGCACATGGCGAATGGGATAAAGAGCATGTTAAAACAGCGCTTCTCAACGTAAAAACAGCGATGGTCCGCGAGATGATCTTAAAAGAGAATGTCCGTGCTGATGGTCGTCAACTGAGTGAGATCCGGCCTATTGACATCAAGACCAACATACTGCCTGCCGCACATGCTTCTTGTCTCTTTACTAGAGGGCAGACACAAGCGCTTGTTGTCTTAACACTTGGAGATGACAAAGATGCTCAGCAGTATGAGACATTAACAGAGCCTGGACAGCAGAGTGAACGTTTTATGGTGCACTACAACTTCCCAGGTTTCTCAGTGGGTGAAGCGTCTCCGATGAGTGCACCTAAACGTAGAGAACTTGGTCATGGAAATCTTGCCAAACGTGCTTTGGAGTGTACCTTGGAGTCACCAGGGCACACTGTGCGTTTGGTCTCTGAGATCTTGGAGTCTAACGGTTCCTCTTCTATGGCAACGGTTTGTGGTGGTTACATGGCAATGCGTGCGGGTGATTTGGAGTTGACAGATACGGTTGCAGGTATTGCTATGGGTATGGTCTCTGAGGGTGAGGATTATGCCATTCTTTCTGACATTACAGGACTTGAAGATCATGATGGTGATCTGGACTTTAAAGTAACGGGTTCAAAAGAGGGCATCTCTGCACTGCAGATGGATATCAAGCTTGGTGGCATCTCTCTTGAGGTCTTGAAAAAAGCACTTTTCCAAGCAAGAGAGGGACGTGAACACATTATTGACATTATGTTAGAAGCAGAAAAAAAGATACGCTTCAGTGATGACCTGCCGACACATGACATTTTTGACATCGACCCTGCACGTGTAGGTGAGATCATCGGTCAAGCAGGAAAGACGATCCGTGAGATCATAGAGAAATTTGAGGTAGCGATCGACATTGACCGTAAAGTGGGCAAGGTCAAAGTATCTGGAACAGATCGTGAAAAGATACAGGCTGCTAAAGAGAAGATCGTCAACATCGCGACAAAAGAGCGTGAAGCCCAAATCGAATACCAGGTAGGTGATGTGATCGAAGGTAAGGTCAAGCGTATTGTCGACTTTGGTGCTTTCATAGAGTTGCCAGGTACAGTAGACGGACTTTTACATATTTCGAAGATAACTGATGGACATATTAAAAATGTTGCAGATGTTATCAGTGTCGGAGACCCTATCAAAGTGGTTATTTTAGAGTTTAAGGGCACTAAAATATCCCTCGGCCGTGCAACAGAGCAGGCTGAGACCAACAGCTAAGAATTTTATCTATAGCTTTGTTATCACTCCTGTGCAGGCAGGAGTCTACGAACTTAAACTTTCCAACAAACTATTTACAAGGAAAACCTCTAAATCAAAAGCTTTTAATAGTTCTTTTATAAGCTTCCCACTATAATTCCGCATACAAAGTGTTAAGTAGGGACAGGGTTCGCATTTATGTGGCTCTGGCTCATCGTTTTAGATGGGTTACGCTAGCCGAACGGACTTTGATTTTTACACAGGAATTATTATGAAAAAAATTGTATTATTAATGCTAGCACTTGCTGCTACTGCATTCGCTGCTGATGCTGACGTTGCTAACCAAACACTTAAGGCGTACTCAATGATCGCTGCTGGTGTTGGTCTTGGTCTTGCTGCACTTGGTGGTGCTATTGGTATGGGTCACACTGCTGCTGCAACTATCGCTGGTACTGCACGTAACCCAGGTCTAGGCGGAAAGCTTATGACTACAATGTTCATCGCTCTTGCAATGATCGAAGCACAAGTTATCTATACACTTGTTGTTGCTCTTATCGCTCTTTACGCTAACCCGTACCTAGGATAAGCCAAACCTTTTAAAGAGATGGACTTTTCCATCTCAAGTTTGACAGAAGCCCTCAATTAACTTCTATCTAAACTTTTTACTACTTACAAAATGCGCACGTGGTGGAACGGTAGACACGCTACCTTGAGGGGGTAGTGCCTTCGGGTGTGGAAGTTCAAATCTTCTCGTGCGCACCATTTACCCCCTTCTATATGACAGATCCTAAAAAACTTTAACATCGCCAATTCTAACCATAAGTGCAATTTCCACCTAAATTTAACTAGCCAATAACCGACTCATCTCACCAAAGAAGACCTCATAAGGCGTTTTGTAACCTAATGATTTTCTAGGACGATGGTTCAGTCTGTTCTGAATCATAATGATCTCATCTTTAGAGACTCCTGTAAAGACACTCTTCTTAGGTAGATATTGTCTGATCAGACCATTGGTGTGTTCATTTAGTCCTCTCTCCCAGGAGTGATAGGGGTTGGCAAAGTAAAAGTCGATCTCCAATGCTGCTGCGACCTCTTTGTGATAAGCAAACTCTTTACCATTGTCACTGGTGATAGTATGTATCACATCCTTTATTGGTGTGATCATCTCTATCAATGCCTTGGTGACAATATCTGCTTGTTTGGATGGGACGTTTTTTATGAGAGCAAATTTGGACTTTCTATCAACTACAGTGACCAATGCACCGATATGGTTCTTACCGATGACAGTATCTATCTCAAGGTCACCGATACGAGACTTCTTCTCTACGATCTTGGGACGCTTGTCGATCATAGTACGGTCGATGATAGTGCCTCTTGCGTTGTATCTCTTACTGCGATCATGATACTTCTTATTCTTATGTCGTAACATCTTATAAAGTCTGCCACCATTGGCTTTATTAGCATAAATATAACGATAGATCGTCTCATGGACTACAGTGAACCCAAGATCCATCTTCATACGTCCTGATATCTGTTCAGGAGACCAATCCTCTTTGAGCTTCGCTCTGATGTATTTTTGGACTCTTTTACTCAGAGAAGAACGTTTGGGTTTCTCTTTATGCTTCTTGCTGCATTTGACCTGTGCTGTCTCTGGTACATAGCCTCTTGTCTTGTCTCTGTTACGTCTCAACTCTCTCGATATAGTCGAAGGATGGACAGACAACTCTTCTGCTATCTCTTTCTGCTTATATCCCGCCTTTTGTAAAGCTGAGATATGGTACCTTTTCTCCAGGGTTAACTGCTTGTATGTCATGCTACTTCTCTGTTTTTTGGTCGAAATAGATTAGCAGATGTACTGTTAACCCGCTCTTTCGACTGCTTTCAAAAAATTGCACTTATTTTTAGAATTGGCGCATTATATAAATACGTAGTTCTATTTTTCTACATTACTTCTTTCAAGACAGAGTGCTTTAATGAATAGAATTATTTATCTATTAAAATAGTTATTTTATATTCAGTATAGTTTATATATTATGCTTGAGTATTAAAAAACTAGGAAATATAATGGCGTATATAGTTCTTGCTGGAATATATTTACTACTTTTAAACATTATTACTACTATAAGATTGTCAAAGTCAGAACTGAATGAAAAATCTCAAAAGGTTTATCAAACAATATTAATTTGGTTACTCCCTTTAATAGGGGCAGTCGTTGTTTTAACGTTATTGAATCAAGATGAACCTGTGGAATTTATGAACAAAAATATATTCAAAAACTTTATGCTTTTTGTATTTTTTATAAAAATAAAAAAGATGAAAATAAAGAGCACAATGGTTATGAAAAAACTGAATCAGCTGCAGATGTTTATCACGCAAGCTTTCAGGCAGGAGCAAGTGAGCTTTGATGAACCCACATTCAGGCAGAGAATTTGCTCACAATAACAAGTACTCCTTAGCTAGTATGATTAATCAGGGTTTTGTACATGAT
>JALWKG010000195.1 GCA_027081565.1 Helicobacteraceae bacterium | reverse complement strand
CCTTAACCTCTTCTAAGGTGACATCTTTTGTCAATGTTACTGTCAAGTCAACCATAGAGACATCTGGTGTCGGAACACGGATGGCCTGACCGTTAAGTTTGCCTGCCAAGTTAGGAAGGACTTTAGCGATGGCCTTAGCCGCACCTGTACTTGTAGGAACCAAGTTCGTAGCGCCAGAACGGCCCTTACGTGGATCTTTTTTATGTTTACCATCAAGGATTGGCTGAGATGATGTATATGAATGGATCGTTGTCATCAGACCATTTTTAATACCAAAGGCATCATCAAGAACTTTAGCTACCGGTGCAAGACCGTTAGTTGTACAAGAAGCGTTAGAGACAATACGCTGACCAGCATACTCGTTTTCGTTGGCACCGATAACAAAAGTCGGTGTATCATCTTTGGCTGGAGCAGAAAAAAGAACCTTTTTCATACCGTTGTCCAGGTAAGCTTGAACACTCTCTTGTGTCAAAAATGCGCCCGTACACTCTAGTACCATTTCAGCACCAAAGTCAGCAAAGTTTAGTTTGGCAGGATCGCGTTCAGAAAGGATCTTAGCCTTATCATTCCCAATGTTAAGATAGCCATCAGCCACTTTCACATCTTTACGCGTTCCATGAACAGAGTCATATTTTACATTATATTCGATCATCTCTTCTGAACCACTAGCATTTACAGCCACCAGCTCAATGTCATCTCTGTCTGCGATAATACGCGCCACACATCTACCGATGCGTCCTAGTCCATTGATTGCGATTTTTAATGCCATATTTCTGTCCTGATAAGCTATAACGTACACCGACGTCATAAAATAAGATTATTATTGGGGTGATTCTAGCCAAATTCAGCTATAATTTCGATAAATTGAAGGTTGTAGGCGTGATTATAGCACTCTACGGTGGTTCTTTCGATCCACCGCATCTTGGACATATTCATGTGGTTCAGGCTGCACTTCAGACACTTGACATTGAAAAAGTGATCATTGTTCCTGCTTATGTTAATCCCTTTAAAAAAGGGACTCATGCACCAGCACAACTAAGATTAAAATGGCTAAAACAGATCTTTTTTAACTACAAAAACGTAGAAGTCAGTGACATAGAGACCCTAGCATCTCGAGCAGTTAAAAGTATAGAGACCGTTGAACACTTCTCTAAACTCTACAAAAAGATCTACTTTATTATTGGTGCGGACAACCTCGCCTCTCTTCAAAAATGGCATCAGTTTGAAGCCTTGGACAGAGCGGTAACATGGGTCGTCGCCACACGTGAAGAGATCGCCATAGATGCACAGTACATTCAACTACAAGTTGATCAACCCATTAGTTCGACCCAGTTGCGAACACAACTCGACAAAGAACAGCTCCCTGACATGGTTGCTGACGAGATCAAAACATATTATGAGGAACACCATGCAAGATCGCATTAACAACATCATCAAAGTACTAGACACCAACAAAGCAGAAGCTATTGAGTTTTTTGACCTAAGAGACAAAGACTACTTCGTAGACTACGTCATCATCGCATCATCTATTGGTGCCCGTCACACTGAAGCACTTCTTGACCACCTTAAGCGCGAACTTAAGCCTCAAGAGCAATTTTTAGGTACAGATGAAAGTGGTGAATGGGTCGCTGCAGACCTCGGTGATATCCTCATCCATATCATGACACCTGAATATCGCAGTCGCTACGACCTAGAAGAGTTTTTAGGAACCCTTAACAAAAACGTTGAAAGCGAAGAAGAGGCTTAAGCCTCACACATTTGTAACATGACTTTATGCGGTATTGATGAAGCTGGACGAGGGCCTATCGCAGGTTCACTTGTAGTCTCAGGAGTTGTTTTGACAGCTTCCATCGAGGGACTTATGGATTCAAAAAAAGTCAGTGAAAAAAAACGAGAACTGCTGTACCCCATCATTATAGAAAATACGCGTCATCATATTGTTTCATTTCCAGCACATGCTGTAGATGAACTTGGTATTTCTGAATGTATGAAGATCGCTCTTACTGAGATCCGGAAGCATGTCCAGGCCGACCGCTATCTTTTTGATGGCAACACTGATTTTGGTGTACCTGACTTAGAGACCTTGGTCAAAGCCGATGCCACAGTACCTGAGGTCAGTGCTGCTTCAATCTTGGCAAAAGTCACCCATGACAGAGAGATGATACAGTTTTCCAAGATATACCCAGAATTTTCATTTGAAAAGCATAAAGGCTATGGAACAAAAGCGCATGTCGAAGCTATCATTGAACATGGATATACTCCAGAACACCGCCGAAGTTTCAAACTAAAATCACTGAAAGATATTACGATAAAAACTTATAAAAAAAGTGCATAAGCCCTTTAACCCTCTAAAACTAATCCCTAACTAACCCAAAACTAACTACAATCACACCATGAAACCTATAGAACATATAAAAAATGCCCTCACAGACCTCGACAAAGAGGTAGAGACCATCTTGATGGATTGGTCTATCAACCTAACCGAAAAAGACAACCTCATGTTACCTATTTTGCAACAGCAAAAAGTGTTAAAACAGACATTAGAGGACTTAACCTACCTAGAAGAGAACCCACCTACCCCTAATCAAGCTTGTGGAATATCGAAATATAGAGAAGACTAGTTGAATGTTGAATGCAAAAAAGCGTAAAAAAAAGTCAATTTCTTGACTTTTTTAGCTTTTGAGCTGAAATCCTTGTACTTAGCACCGATTGAAGAGTAAATGTTGAATGTTGAATGTTGAATGTTGAATGTTGAATGTTGAATAAATTATGAAAAAGTAGTTGAAAATACTACTAAAGTCAAGCTGTCTGTCTGTGATTCCTGCGTATGTAGGTGACCAAAGAAAATGCCCTTAGGTGAATCCACGAGGTTGTATGGTTAGAAGAGTACTTCACAAGAGATAGTAATTTATTGATTCCTGTCTTCACAGGAATCACAGACACCCGTCACTTTCTTTACGCAAAAAACGTCTTAAGCGTCCATCTTCTTTTTGATAAAATAATCAACAGAGATCTTACCTGGTCCAAAACCTACTATGACCAATAGCATCACTATATAGTTCAAAACATTTTCATAACCATTTTGTAAAAAAACAACTGTACCAGAGACCTGCTCACCGTTGATATAGGAATCTGTCCACTGTAGGGACTCACTGATGACATTGTAACCGTTGCTTCCATGGACAGTGATAATCGCCACTACCATCGTCACTAGAAGAGGGATACTGATCAAACGGGAGAAAAGTCCAAGTGTCAAAAGAATGACACCCGCCATCTCCGTTGATGCAGCCATATATGCGTTGAGTGTTGGTAAGGGTATACCCATGTATTCAAACCAACTCGCCGTGGCGGCCATGTCGCCCCACTTCATCATCGCCGGTGCAAAGAAAGTGTAAGCCAGGATAAAACGCACTCCGAGAAGTGCCACTGATTGAAGGTTTTCTGTAATAGGAGTGATCCATTTACAGACTTTAAGTAATTGACATTGCATAACACATCCTTTAGTGACCAATCAACAAGTAAACCTTCTGACACAATCAGAAAGTTCTAACAACAGCAGATTGTCTCTGCCTTTTGATTAGTGCAGTAATAACTGATGCGCGCCCCAGTTATAACTACACTAATGTCGAGGAGTACCTCAACATTAAGAAATAAATTTATTTACCGCACTTACCTGCGCCACATTTACCTTTTTTCTCAGCTTTTTTGCTGTCACCACATTTAGCAGCTTTTTTCTCGCCACCACATTTGCCTTTTTTCTCAACACCACATTTCGCTGGCTTAGAAGAGCCGCACTTACCAGCTCCACATTTACCACTCTCTGCCATTGCAGAAGTAACACCAAGACCTGTAAACAACGCCGCACCAACTAACAGTGCCATTAATCCCATTTTTTTCATTTTAAATCCTTTTAGGTTTTTCGAGTTATAGAAGCAGTATAGTCCAAAAGAGACTAGTCTGTCTGTAACCTCGATTACATAACTATAGTAACGATAATATTAGAATTATTGATATACG
>JALWKG010000194.1 GCA_027081565.1 Helicobacteraceae bacterium | reverse complement strand
CCTCTTCCATATAGTGTGTGGTTACAAAAAGGGTCTTGCCTTCGGCACTCAGCGCGTAAAAGTCATCCCACAACAACTTACGGGTCACAGGGTCGATACCTGCCGTCGGCTCATCCAAAAATAGGACTTGTGGATCATGTGCTAAGGCACAGACCAGTGCCAGACGCCGTTTGTAACCACCCGAAAGTGCTCCTGCCGCGCTATTTTTATAAGGTTCCAACTGATAACGCTTCAAAAGTGCTTCCAGATGGGCTTCATCTTTAACACCATACATCTCAGCATAAAACTTCAGGTTTTCCCAGACACTCAACTCACCATACTGGCCAAAATACTGCGCCACATAACCAAAATCACGTTTGGCCTCTTCCACACTGCTGCCGTTGATCTCTACCTCACCACTGTCTGTATCCATAATCCCGCAGAGCATTCGAATGACTGTCGTTTTACCCGCTGCATTAGGTCCTAAAAGACCAAATATCTGACCCTTTTCTACTGTTAACGAGACCTCATCAACACGCCGAACACCCTTAAAACTTTTGATTAATTGCTTCGCTTGAATCATGAATTACCTTTGGTATCTTCATTGTATCAAAATCTAGACAGTTCTAAAATGCTATAATCGCGCCAATTTTTATGTGCTAAGATAAATCAGGCACACTATATACAGTATAAAGGCTCATTTATGGGACAGACAATAACAGAAAAAATATTTTCAGAACACGTAGGCAGAGAGGTCTTCGCAGGTGAGATCATCCGTTGTGACATCGACATGATCATTGGTAACGACATCACAACTCCGATCTCGATTAAAGCATTTGAAGAGAGTGGTGCAGAGAAACTGGCCAATCCGGATGGTTTTGCACTGGTTCTTGACCACTTTATCCCGGCAAAAGATATTGCATCAGCAAACCAAGCTAAGATTAGCCGTGAATTTGCTTACAAACATGATCTTAAAAACTATTTTGATGAAAAAGACATGGGGATCGAGCACGCACTTCTTCCTGAAAAAGGTTTGGTTGTTCCTGGTGATGTGATCATTGGTGCAGACTCTCATACTTGTACACACGGTGCTTTAGGTGCTTTTTCTACCGGTATGGGTTCAACTGACCTTGCGTTTGGAATGATCACGGGTGGGAACTGGTTTAAAGTTCCTGAGTCTATCAAGGTGATCTTTAATGGCGAACTTCGTCCAAATGTTTATGGAAAAGACCTGATACTGGAAGTAATCCGTCAAATCGGTGTTGACGGCGCACTTTACCAAGCGCTTGAGTTTACCGGTAGTACTATTGACACACTTAGCATGGATGACCGTTTTAGCCTTTGTAATATGGCGATTGAGGCCGGTGCTAAAAACGGTATCATCGCTGTAGACGACATCACCAAAGAGTTTTTGGCAGACAAAAACCTGGCACGTAAGCCTAAAATGCACTACTCTGATGCAGATGCCAAGTATGTTCAGGTCCTCGAAATCGATGTTGCCAACCTTGAGCCTGTTATCGCTTACCCTTCACTTCCATCTAACGGTAAACCTTTAAGTCAAGCCGTTTCTGACAAGATCGCAGTAGACCAGGTATTTATCGGTTCTTGTACCAACGGACGTCTTTCTGACCTTAAGATGGCAGCAGAAATCCTTAAAGGTAAACGTGTAGCACGTCGAACCCGTCTTATCGTGACACCCGCGACACAAAAGATCTTTAAACAAGCAGAGAAACTAGGCTATATTGACATCCTTATCGATGCA
Organism: Helicobacteraceae bacterium; assembly: GCA_027081565.1. Lineage (GTDB taxonomy): Bacteria > Campylobacterota > Campylobacteria > Campylobacterales > Sulfurimonadaceae > Sulfonitrofixus. Next base: position 2,281 of record JALWKG010000194.1, on the reverse strand, counting down.
GGTGGCGTTGTTTCCAACCCTACTTGTGGTGCTTGTCTTGGTGGATATATGGGTATTTTAGGTGATGGTGAAGTTGCTATTGCAACAACCAACCGTAACTTTGTAGGTCGTATGGGTGCACGTTCTTCTAATATCTACCTTGCCAATTCTGCCGTAGCAGCAGCCTCTGCTATCACAGGTTATATCACAGACCCGGCAAGTCTCTAAAAGCATGCCTCAACTGAGGCACTGCACACCTTCATGAATAAAAATCAAAAAATCAAAAATCAAAAATCCTTTTCCATCCCATGCGTCATTTTTGCCGGTGGCAAAAGTTCACGCATGGGATCAGACAAAGCACTTCTTCCTTTTGGAGATGACAATTCACTTGTAGAATTTCAATACAGACGGCTCAGTCACCTTTTCAAGACAGTCTATATATCTACAAAAGAAGATAAGTTTGATTTTGAAGCACCACTCATTTTAGACCTGCCTTCTGAAGAGCTGTTTGCACCGACAGCAGGTTTCATAGCGATGTTCCAGAAGCTAGATGCAGAGGTTGTTTTTGTGATCAGTGTCGATACACCTTTTGTAGAAGCAATACAGATTGAAAATCTTATAGAGGCATATCACCAACAAGATGCTGTCATTGCCAAGACCAAACAAGGAACCCATCCTATGTGTGGACTCTATCACCGTCGACTGTTACCAAGGTTTGAGATGATGATGAAAATGCAGAAGCATCGTTTGGGACAACTACTTAAAGAGGTCGACACAACCTATGTCATGTTCGAAAAGGAAGCCCCTTTTAGCAACTTAAACCATCCTCATGAGTATGAGGCGGCTTGTAAACGTCTTTAAAGTTTACTCTCTATCTCCGCCTGCATGGCATTATAGATCTTCAAAACACCATCAATAGCACTTTGACCCTGATCAAAGAACTTGTTCGCATCAAGTGTGATCTCATCTTGTCCAATCACTTTGGTCTTCGCCAGTTGAGAATAGAGATCGATCTGTTCCTTGAGATTGTTTAGCTCACGTGGTGCCAGACGCTTACATCCTTGACTCTTAAAGTACTGTTCCATCGACACACGATAGTTTTCGATATTAGTGATAAACGACTGCATCTCAGGTACCTCTTTTGCGTTACAATGACCCCTTGCCACAATACCCGAGCCCATGCCTCGCAGCTTACCAATGTTTTCGGTCAATGGTAACAGTGTACCGTTCAACATTTTGACGGCAACATAGATATCTTGTTTACCACCTTTGAAGCGTGTATCAATGATCTTACCATTAAGTACCAACCATGACTCAATGAGCTGTGTATAAGTATCAAATACATCTGCTGCATTTTTCTTTAATACTTTTTTGTTTAGTTTTTTTAAATTTTTTATCAGCATATCCATCTCAGTACGATAGTTCTTAGAGAGCTTTGCCTCTGTAGAGACTTTTTTTAAAGTATCAAGATCTTTCATCATCTCTTCACGCTGGGCATAGACTAACAGCTGTGCTGCAACATTACCATTCATAAAACTGTTGGTCAGACCTCGTGTTTTTTGGGTACTGATCACTACATCTTTCACAGAAGAGAGAAGATGAAGGTAGACTTTGTCTGATGGCTCTTCCTCGAAAAGTGAAAACGCCATCATAGGGGTCACCATGATCCATATCAGCAATAATACTTTTTTTAACATCGCTTTATTTCCTATCTACACTAAGTATAAAATTATAGCAACTGGTGTTCATTCACATTCTGACTTATATCAATTGAGCTTTAATATCTTTAGAAGCCTCTCTTTTTGAGAGACTGCTGGTTGGTAACAAATAGCTTTGGTATAATTTCGATTATTACCCAAGCTGTCTTATGAATTATGTTTACATTTCAAGATATCTAAAAGATCAGCAGTTATGAAAAGGATCACCGTGAACCTCACCCACTTGGATGAAAAAGACAGACCTAAGATGGTCGATGTATCAGACAAAGACCAAACGACCCGTGTTGCTGTAGCCAGTGGCATCATAGAGATGAGCCAAGATGCCTTCGATGCAATCGTGAGGGAAAAGACCAAAAAAGGTCCTGTACTTCAAACTGCCGTCATCGCAGCAATCATGGGTGTCAAAAAGACCTCTGACCTTATCCCTATGTGTCACCCCCTTAACCTCAGTGGGATTAACTGTGATGTAGATGAACTTCCAGAACTTCCTGGTTTCAAACTGACTGTCACAGCCAAACTCACGGGGCAAACCGGTGTTGAAATGGAAGCATTGACAGGTACTTCCGTAGGTCTACTTACTATTT
>JALWKG010000193.1 GCA_027081565.1 Helicobacteraceae bacterium | reverse complement strand
ACACTTGGTAACTTTATGGCACTTTTTCAAAAGCAGGTAGGCAAGATACTGAGTTACTCGTCTATAGCTCACGCAGGTTATATGTTACTGGCCTTTGTAGCTGTTAAAAGTGCTTATGCACCTACTGCTATTTTCTATGTTGCTATCGCCTACATCTTTATGCAGACCGCGCTCTTTATGCTCTTGGACAAAGTAGGAGAGGGCTCAAGTAAAGTGACCTTGGAAGATTTAAAAGGTCTGGGTGAAAGAGACAAGTCTATGGCACTGCTTTTCACCGTACAACTCTTTTCATTAGCAGGTATACCACTGTTGGCAGGGTTCTTGTCTAAAGCTGTTCTTGTCTATGCCGTTGTTGATGTTGGTTTACCATGGGTAGCGCTTATAACGCTATTAAACTCAGCGTTATCGGTTGCTTACTATGCTTGGATCATAAAACATATCTATTTTGATGCACCATCGCACAATACACTTGGACATTTAAGAGTGTCAAGTTTTGTGGCACAAGCTATACTGCTCTCAGGGACACTCTATTTCGGTCTCTTTGCGGCTACAGTTTTTGATCTTTTTGTTTAAGGAGTAAGGATGCGTTTTATCTACTTGGCGTTAGCCGCCATTTTTTTGTTAGGTTGCAGCGGTGATGACACTGTTGCAAGCAAGGATTCAGGTCTCCCAGATGACGACTCGAACGTGTCGCGCTATCAGCCTGAGAGCAACACCTCATGGCAGTGGCAGCTGACAGGTGCACTCAACATGAGCTATGCTGTCAATCTCTATGATGTAGACCTTTTTGAGACCTCTGAGTCTGACATACAGGCGCTGCACAGTGATGGCAGAAAAGTGCTCTGCTACTTCAGTGGAGGCAGTTATGAGGAGTGGCGCAGTGATGCAGGCAGTTTCGATGCGACCGTGCTGGGCAATGATCTTGACGGCTGGGCAGGAGAGAAGTGGCTGGACATCAGAAGTCCACTGCTTGAACCCATAATGAAAGCACGTCTTGACATTGCGCAGCAAAAGGGCTGTGACGGTGTTGAGGTCGATAATGCTGATGGTTACACCAATAACACAGGGTTTGCACTCAGTGGAGATGATCAGCTCTCTTATAACGTCTTTTTAGCACGTGAAGCTCACAAAAGAGGTCTGGCGATAGCACTCAAAAATGACCTTGACCAGATCACAACACTAGAGCCATACTTCGACATGATCATCAACGAACAGTGCCACGAGTACAACGAGTGTGAGTTGCTACGTCCTTTCATCACAGCAAACAAACCAGTCTTCATCGCCGAGTACGCTCCAAAGTACAAAACGGCAGACACCGCCGAGCGAGATGCCATGTGCAGCGCGAGCAGGGCAGAAGGTTTTAAAACGCTGATATTGGCAATGGATTTGGATGACAGTTATCGTGACAGTTGTGATTGAATTGACATATTAATTCCAACTAAGGCCTTATATAATATTTTAAAATGTAGTTGTATGTAGAAGAATTTTAGAAGGTTGAATTTTTTCAAGAGTATCAAAAAAGTGACCAGAAATCTATGCACTTATGCGAGTAGACAGCATAATTATTTGGGGCTGTCAAAAACAAAAAACTGCATTGATCTACCTTACTTGGTAAAAACACCATCCAACACGGTTATTGTCACCAATTAGTACTATAATAACGTCAAATTAATTATATATACAGGGCTATTATGAAACTCACACTAGAAACTTTAGAGACTTGGCTTTGGTCTTCGGCTGACATTATGAGGGGAACGGTTGACAGTTCTGACTTCAAAAACTACATCTTTGGACTGTTATTTTTAAAACGAGCCAATGACCAGTTTTTAGAAGAGGCGAACAATGCTGTTGCAAATGAGGGTATCACTTTAGAGGAAGCGCTTGAAGATGAAGACTTACACGATTTCTTTATCCCAAAAGAAGCTTATTGGTCTGAACTGACGAAGAAGACGGAGAACATCGGTCAAGCTCTTGATAAAGCCTTTGCAGGCATAGAAGAAGCTAATGAGCAACTTCAAGGGGTGATGACGGCGGTTCATTTTGGTGACTCTGAGAAGCTTCCTGATAGCCTTTTATCACGACTCTTACAACATTTCAATAAGTACTCTCTTGCTAATGCTGACCTTGATAGTCCTGATATTTTGGGTAATTCGTATGAGTACCTCATTAGAGAGTTTGCAGGTGATGCAGGAAAGGCGGGTGGTGAATTTTACACGCCAAAAGAGGTGGTTCAGCTTGTAGTAGGTCTTATTAAACCACAAGCAGGGAACAGTGTTTATGACCCAACTTGTGGTTCAGGTGGTATGCTCATAGAGAGTGCGCATTACATTAAAGACAACGGTGGTGTGGTTGGTAAACACATCAATGTCTCGCTTTATGGACAAGAGCGAAACCTAGGGACTTGGGCGATAGCAATGATTAATATGATTGTTCACGGCTTTAAAGACTCTGACATTCGTAAGGGTGATACGCTCTCATCTCCGAAGCACGAAGAAAACTCTGAGTTGATGACCTTTGACCGTGTTATTGCTAATCCTCCATTTTCTCTTAAAAAGTGGTGGGCTCCTGCTGAAGTAGATGTAAAGACAGATGAAAAAGGTAAAGAGATAACACCTAAGTACAACGATGTTGTCTCTGATGAGTACGGACGGTTCAAGTACGGCATCCCTCCACGAGGCTATGGCGACTTGGCTTTTGTGCAACATATGATTTCTGTACTTAAAAATGATGGTCGAATGGGTGTTGTTCTTCCTCACGGTATTTTGTTTCGTGGAGGAACTGAGGGGAAGATCCGTACAGGTATCTTAAACGATGACCTCATAGAAGCGATTATCGGTTTACCTGAGAAGCTGTTTTATAACACGGGCATACCTGCAAGTATCATTATCATTAACAAGTCTAAGAGTGCCGACTTAAAAGACAAAGTGGTTTTTATAGATGCTTCTAGTGAGTACAAAGACGGTAAAAATCAAAATACTTTGACTACTGAGAACATTAGTAAGGTTATAGGTGCTTATGATGGACTTGAAGAGATTGACAAGTTTATGCGAGTTGTTGATATGAGTGAGATAAAAGAGAACGATTACAACTTAAATATTTCACGCTACATTGACACAAGTGAAGATGAAGTCATCATAGATATAAAAGCGACTAGAGAAGAGATAGTGGAGCTTGAGAGTAAAGATAAAGAGATAGATGACAAGCTTAATGGGTATCTTAGAGAGTTGGGCTTTTGAGATGACTGAGGTTAGAGAGGGATATAAAAAGACTGAAATTGGTGTTATTCCTGTTGAGTGGGAGGTTGTGGAACAACAAGAAGTGGCAACTTTTTACAATGGACGAGCTTATAAGCTGTCGGAATGGGAAAAAGTAGGTACACCCGTCATAAGACTTCAAAATCTTACAGGAAGTGGAAAAGATTATTATTACTCTCGAATGAAACTTCCTGACCATCAGTATTGTTCTTATGGTGATTTACTTTATATGTGGTCAGCTACATTTGGTCCTGTGTGGTGGAATGGTGAAAAAGCGATTTACCATTATCACATTTGGAAAATAGCGACTGATGAAGAAAGACTAAATAAGCAATTTTTATATTATCTACTATACAAAATCACTATACGAATGAAAAATGAGTCTCACGGTTCAACAATGATGCACGTCACCAAGGGTGGAATGGAAAAGCTAAGAATTCAACTCCCACCACTAAAAGAACAAGAGAAAATTGCTGATATTTTATCAACTGCTGATGAGAAGATAGATGCTATTGCGTTACAAATCCAAAAAGCACAAACTCTTAAAAAAGGGCTACTGCAAAAGCTACTAAGTGAGGGGATAGGACATACTGAGTTTAAGGATAGTGAGCTTGGGAAGATACCTGATAGTTGGGAGGTAGTTAAAATTCAAAGTATATGTGAATTTATATCTGTTGGTATTGCTACATCAACCTCAAAACATTGTGTTCCAAATGGTGTACCTTTAATTAGAAACCAAAATATTTTAGAAAATAAATTTAAGTTAGATGATTTACTT
>JALWKG010000192.1 GCA_027081565.1 Helicobacteraceae bacterium | reverse complement strand
CGGCTTTCTTGCCGGTCACCTCTCAGAACTTTAAAAACTTTTTCATAAACACTCTCAAGTACATTGAAAAAGCAACACAAGTTCATTGATTTGCGAGCAAACCCATGCTACCATTTGAGTATGAAAACAAACAGCCAGATCTACTCATGGGCCATGTATGACTGGGCGAACTCTGCTTATGCAACCACTGTAATGGCCGGTTTTTTCCCACTCTTTTTCAAAGAGTACTACAGCAGCGGTGCTGACGCCATTGTCTCTACAACCCAACTGGGTATCGCCAACTCCATTTCGAGCCTTATTGTCGTTCTCATAGCGCCCCTTCTCGGTGCCATTGCAGACGCAGGAAGCTTCAAAAAGAAGTTTCTTTTCCTCTTCGCCTATCTTGGTATTTTGATGAGTGCCTCACTCGCCATGGTCGACAAAGGCGACTGGCAGTTGGCCGCCTTTATCTATGTCCTGGGCAACATCGGGTTTATGGCTTCTAACACCTTTTATGATTCGCTCCTACCCAACGTTGCCGGTGATGACAAGGTAGACTATGTCTCAGGACTGGGCTTTGCACTGGGCTATCTTGGCGGAGGCATCCTCTTTGCTCTTAACGTCCTCATGGTACAAAAGCCTGAGTTCTTTGGACTCAGTGGCACGGTAGAGGCCATCAAGGTCTCTTTTGTCTCTGTAGCACTATGGTGGGCACTGTTCTCCATACCGCTGATGCTCTTTGTCAAAGAACACGCTCCCAAAGTCCAGCGTAACCTCGCACAAAACATCGTTGCCGGATATCAACAGATCATCATCACCTTCAAAAAGGTTTCCAAACTCAAAGGACTCCTTCTCTTTTTAGTCGCCTACTGGCTCTACATCGACGGAGTCGACACCATCATCCGTATGGCTGTTGACTATGCCATGGCCATAGGTTTTGACCCTAACACTCTGATCCTCGCCCTGATTATCGTACAGTTCGTCGGCTTCCCTGCCACCCTGCTCTTTGCCAAACTCGCAGATGTCTGGGACACTAAAAAAGCCCTCTACCTTGCCATCGGCAGCTACTTCTTCATCACCATAGGCGCATCCTTGATGCAAGAAGAGTATCAGTTCTACCTTTTGGCTGTGGCCATCGCCATGGTCCAAGGCGGCATACAGGCACTGAGCCGCTCCTACTACGCACAAATGATCCCGCCTGAACAGGCCGGTGAGTATTTTGGATTTTTCAACTTTCTCGGAAAGTTCGCCACCATACTCGGGCCGCTTATGATCGGTCTTGTAGCGACGATGACCGACAGTTCACGTCTTGGTATCGCCTCAGTCAGTCTCTTTTTTATCATAGGCAGTCTGCTGCTTTATAAAGTTGATGCCCAAAAGATAGCCAAAGAGGTTAGAGAGATCTAAAGATCTGTTCTGCTACAAGAATGTTGATCGATATTCCTGATGAACTGCTATAATTTCAAAAACATTTTTAAGAATAGACATGACCATACAAAACTTGAGTGAACTGCTTACAACGCATGCTAAAGACCACGGCCAAGAGTACACCCGACTCTTTCATGGTCGTGGTAACTTTTATAACAACTTCAAAGAGCTTACTGTTGATGCTGTAGACAAGGTACTCTATGTCGCTCTTTTTGCACCAAGAGAGGATGAGGCAGAACTGATTGTGATAATGAAAGACTTTTTTAAACAACATACTTTCGAAGCATTAGTCTTTCAACGACGCTTTTTAAAAGGTGCTCCGAGTGAATTACTAACAGGTACACTGCCTGAGAAGTGTTATGCTGTTGAAGATGGGCTCAAATACCACATTAACTTTATGAGCAATCAGAACATCGGTTTCTTTCCTGACATGAAAATAGGTCGTCGGTATGTGAGAGCACATGCCAAAGGCAAAAAAGTGCTCAACCTCTTCTCTTACACCTGCCCTTTTTCTGTTGCGGCTATCGCAGGAGGTGCTAGAAATGTGGTCAATGTGGACATGGCAAAAGGGGCACTTACTACAGGACGCGAGAACCACCGACTCAATGAACTCGATGCCCGTTCAGCGCAGTTTATGCCTTACAACATCTTAAAGTCATGGGCGCGCATTAAAAAGGCGGGGCCTTATGAGATGATCATCATCGATCCACCCTCTTTTCAAAAAGGCTCTTTTGCAGCAACCAGTGATTATGAGAAGATCATTAAACGTCTCGATCAGTTGGCTGCACCTGAATGTACAGTACTCTCTGCACTCAATGCACCAGAACTTGATACAAGTTTTATAAAAGATCTTTTCAAAGAGAATGCCCCAGAGTTTCACTATGTAGAGAGACTTGAAAACCTTGAGAGCTTTCCTACAGATAACGAAGAGACAAGTCTCAAAAACCTTATATTTAAAAGAGACATATCATGATAGAGCTTTCACTCAAAGAGTACGCAACTAAACATAAGATCAGTATCTTTAACACGATGAAGTTGGCCAAGGCGGGAAGCATCGCTTCTGAGACCCGAATGAAAAACGGTAAGCCAGAGATCATCATCTTAACGGATGAAGCACCTCAAGTCAAAGCCGTGGAGACAGAAGAGATGGACTATAAAAAAGCCTACTTGGAGCTCAAAAAAAAGTATGACGCGCTGCTTCGCAGTGGAAATGGGAAATAGAAAATGGAAAATGGGCAAAAGCGAGACAGCATGTTAGGTTTTACCAATGAGTCTATGCTCACTATTGTCCAAGTACTTGAAAGGGCTTTAGAAAAAAGTACAATGGTCTCACTCGAAGTGTTGGACCCTGATCCCTATAGTGGTCTCTATGCGGGAGCGCCCGTTACTGTGGACAATACACTCTACTACTACCGTTCATTACGTTCGTGGATGGACTTGGCCCAGCAGCTTGGTTGTCGTATGTTAACACCTTTAAAAGCCTCTGACACCACCATAATGTTACATTTTCAAAAGCTACAAACAGACTCTTTTCATCAAGAGAACCCTACAGACAAATCAGAAAAATATGGCAGTCACTCCAGCTTTTCAGCAATTAACAAAAATGAAGAACCCGCTTTTCTCTTGGCTTATATGCAGGCATTGAACATCGCCAAACTAAACACTAGAAAAAGCGTGCTGAACTTGGGCATTAACCGTGGAGATGAGTTTGCACTCATAGAGGAGTTGTTGTCAAAAAAAGATTTTGAGAACATTAGGTTTGTGGGGATTGACCATGCTCAAAGTGCTATAACTGCAGCACAAAAACGCTTTGCACAATCCAACCTGCACTTTTATAGCCATAATATTACCAAACTCGATGCACTTGACCTTGGTAAATTCGACCTTCTCATCTCTATAGGTACCCTTCAAAGCCCTGGTATTAACTACAAACCTTTTTTGATGGAGCTTGTCAAAAACCATCTAAACGATAAGAGCGCTCTTATTTTAGGGTTTCCAAACTCACGTTGGATCGATGGAGAGATGGTCTATGGAGCGAAGATGCGTAACTATAGAGAGTCTGACATGTCTCTTGTGCTGAGTGACATAGACTTTGCCAAACGTTACCTTCAACAAAAAAAGTTTACAGTGCGTATCAGTGGTAAAGAGTACCTCTTTTTAACGGCAACACATTAAGGTGTTAGTTCCACCATATAAGCTTTAGCATTTTTCCCATGCCATCTACAGTTCTTAGGGTAACCCATCAGACTGGTTGAAAATCCTTTACTCAAAACAGCACAACTAATTTTCTTTCGCTTTGCTAACAACCAGATATCTCCATAGCGATATGCTGACATACTAGATTTTTTCTTTATTAGAGTCTCGTCCGGCTTACCTTTACGCGCTATATAATCTTCTATCGTCTCACGAGGATGTGCATCAATACGAACAAACTTTGGAGCTGTCTTCACCACAGATTTTTTCTTGCTATGTTTCACTCTTTTGGGCTTAGGTCTTGTTACCTTTTTCTTCATATGAGGTTTAGCCTTGACAACAGGTTTCTTAATTGCAGCAGGTACGATCTTTACACGTGTAGAGGCATAAGAGCAATCAGCATCTTCATTACATACCTTATATTTGACCACATAGCTTCCAGACTGAGTGTATGTATGGTTAGGATCA
>JALWKG010000191.1 GCA_027081565.1 Helicobacteraceae bacterium | reverse complement strand
TTTCTCTTCTGTCGATATCGTTTCGCACAAAATACTTAACTCGAATAACTATCGCCCTGTCTCGATCCTGGTACCTGCATATAATGAGGAGAAAACGATCATCACTTCAGTACATTCGTTCCTGCGTCTGCATTTTCCGGAATATGAAGTTATTGTGATCAATGATGGCTCGACTGATGGAACGATGGATCTTCTCATTGATGAGTTTGAACTCTACGTCAATGAACGTCCTGTTAAGATGCAGATCGCCCATGAAGAGACCCATGCTGTATATCTCTCTGCACGCTATCCTGGGCTGACTGTGGTGGACAAGGCCAATGGAGGCAAGTCAGATGCGTTGAACTGCGGGATCAACATCTCACGCTATCCACTGTTTTGCAGCGTAGATGCTGACACGATGCTGGAGTCAGACGCTATGATCAAAAGCATTATCACCTTTTCAGAAGACAGACAGGTCATCGCTGTCGGCGGAAAGATCGGAATTTTGAACGGTTGTGATATCGAGAACAACAAAGTGGTACGAAAACGTGTCCCTAAAACCTATATAGAAGCCTATCAGGTCATTGAGTATGCCAGGGGTTTTCTGGCAGGAAGAACGGCATGGGACCAGATGGGTGCTTTGCTGATCATCTCTGGCGCCTTTGGAGTTTTCAGAAAAGACATTGTTCTCAAGATCGATGGTTATCGCCACACTATTGGTGAGGATTTTGACCTGTTGATACGTATGCATCGTTACAGTTATGACCATAAGGTCGCACATACGGTGCGTTTTATTCCTGAGACCATGTGCTGGACGCAGGCACCCAACGACTATGCCTCTTTATTAAAACAACGTAACAGATGGCATAGAGGACTGTTGGAAACACTCTATTACAACAAAGGGATGATGTTTAATCCAAAATACAAAAAGGTTGGCATGCTGGCTATGCCTTATTTTCTATTTATAGAAGCACTCTCTCCAATGATCACCGTGCTTGGACTGATCTCTATTGTTGTCTTTTATCTTTTTGGTCTTTTGAACCAAGATGCAATCTGGATCTTTTTTCTGTTGGAGTTTGTGTGGGGTGCTCTGCTCAATATCAGTTCTTTGTCTCTGGAGTTCTTTGTGAAACACCGTTTTGTTAGTTTGAAAGATATCTATATTCTGCTATTTTACAGTTTGATTGAGCCTTTCTTTTATCGTCCACTGCTTAAGGCTGAAAGCTTTGTTGCGACCTTTAACTTTTTCAACACCTCCTGGGGCGAGATCAAAAGGAAGTCCATATGAACAGGGTACGAGTATTTTGGTTTTATAGTATCCGCACAGTACTGTTTTTTCTGTTTTTCAGTTTTTATATGATCATGCTCGCTGCCAATGCTGATCGCATAGAAGAGTATTTTGACCCACTGAGAGCTTTCAAAAGCCCTCCTGTAAAGGTAAGAGACGACTTGTATGTGGGTAGCTATCCCACTGCTAAAGAGCTGAAAAAGCTGCATCATGAGTTGGGTGTTGAAAAAGTGATCTGTCTTCTGGACCCACGCTTTCCTGTTTCTAGAGAGTTGGTCGCCAATGAAAAACGTAATTGTCGTAAAGAAGGGATAATATTTGTTTCACTTGTTGCACGGGATTTTAAAAGATTTAGAGACATGCTTCCGATCATTTCGGAGATCATGGATGAGGATGACAAAGTGACTTATATTAATGCCTATTTCTTTAACAGGCAGGTGGAACATCTTAGTGTAGTGCTCGCATCTGGTGAAGAACGAAACCCTTAAATGCCGGATAATCGACGGGCATTTCCAACAGTTTTTGTAGTTGGTCGTTTTGTTGATAGAAACTGAGATCACTGCCTTTTATGGTGTAGTGCTGAACAAAAGTCAAATTACGACACTTTTGTTGGATCTTCTGAGCAGCGATACAGGGCTTGGGTTGGCCAAGTTTGTAGAGGTGGTGTTCTTCATCAGCAATTGGCATAAGTTCTACACCAATACGCAGATCCTTATGTTTTAAACTGGCATAAACCAGCTCGTACTCAGAGATCTTTATGACAGCTTTGGCATTACTGCGGTAGCTCATCAAAACAGTTTCATCTGCTGTATCTATGACACTGTTGATCAGAGGACTGCCTCTCCATTTTAGTGTATCATACCAAAATGGTGTGACGATAGAGAACTTAAGTCCATGTCGATGAAGCTCTTGGGCAAGGGTATGGATTAGTGTCATAAATCGCTTTATATGATCTTCTTTCTGGAGATTAAAGCTTTTGAGTATATGTGGTTCGACATCGATCTCGAATCCACTGATGATTTTTTCGTGTAGATTGAGTGCAGCTATACGTTTGATGCTCTTTTGAAGTCTTTTGGCATCGAAGATATCATGTGGATCACCATCGAGCCCGTAAACAGTCAAACCATTTTGATAAAGCGTTTTTGCTACTTTTTCAAACCCTTTTGCTATCTGGAGATAGACTCTTTGTATATGATGCTTTTTTAATAGAGGCAGATCAATATCATTGGGGGCCCAGGCCCAGACACTTAAGTGCTGCTCAAATGATATTCCAGATGGAAACCGAGTATGAAAAAGCAGGGATGTAACATTGATATCTTCTTTTTTGTCTGCTGTTAAAATTAGATACTTCAACTCTTTGAAATCAAGTTTTTGTGATGTCTGGTTGAGATGTACATGAGAGGAAAAGGGAGCGATATAGTAGTTGTCCTCTTTTAGAAAAAGGGTTTTGTCCGCTAATGCTACCTGACAGTCTTTACATTTTCCCTGTATATCAAGGGTGTTGAAAGATGTTGCATCAAACCAGTTGTTCTGCGGTGCCAAAGTCGCGATTGCCATAGTCTTGTTGGTGCGTTTTTGGTGATAAAACTTCCATTTTGGCTGCAGATAGGTCTCTTTGATATTGTTTTTTTCCGGAGTGTCCTTAGGCAGTTTGTCGAGATAGACAATGTACTGTGTATCGTCTGGCATCGTGACCTGATCAAGGTAGCTGCTTTTTGAGAGCAGTTTCATGTCAAGTGCAGATGCACTGATCATCTCAAAGGCAAAAAGAAAGATCAATCCCGCTTTAATTCCCAATGGTTCAACCCTTTTTTGATATCGAGGATCATAAGATCGCCTTTAAGTTGTACATCAGACTGGCCTGGATGCAACTGAACCCCTGTAAGTACAAAACTGACATCTTTCATGTCAACAGCAGAAAAAAGTGTCAGATCGATCTTATTGTGACTGACATTGTAACGAAATACGATACGGTCACGCTGATCCCAGTAGGTTCCAACAGCTTTCATCGTATCGATCCATACATCATCGGGAAGCTGCTCTACAAATGAACGCTGAAAATCTAGATCCAGGTTCTTGAGTTTTGATACTGTAAGATCAGGGTGGACCAACAGGGTAAAGACACCCCCCTGTCTGTACAGTTTTTCAAAGAGTTTTAACGCTTGATCTACACGAAAATAGAGTGGGGGAAAGGCTTCATCTTCATAGGTCATCGGAAGTTCCCATATCTTGCTTTCATGAGAAAGTGTCTTGTAGTCATACACATAGCGGTAGGGAAAATAGCTGAGTACATCTTCTGCTGAAAAACAGGAGCTGAAGCGGTAGCCGAGTGCCTCCATGACCTGGGGGAGGTTGGGGTTGTAATAGAGGTGGCCGCTTCGAAAAGAGACGACCTCTTTGATACCGCTGCCCAGCAGCAGCTCTTTTGAGACCTTTAACTCCCCACAGAGGGTAGGATGTCCACTGTCTTTAAGTGCATTCATGGAAAAGGGTTTGTACTCAGGGTAATGCTCCTTGCAGTCACCTTTGGGAAGTGTGAAAAAGTTTTCTGTATGCAAGACAGTATGCGACGCGACCTCAAAACCTTTTGCCTGGGCATCAAGAATGTACTGCAGTGTGTCTGCCTTGAAAAAAGGGTTGTCTTTGTAGTCTTTGATATATTTGGTTTGAATGGTATAGGTACTCTTGACTTTTTGCGCCTCTTCGAGAGCCATAAACTTTTCGATGTTCTTCATGGAGTACTCATAATCTACATCATGGGTAATGACCACACTGGCGTGGTTGGCACCCTTGGCCGTGTTGAGCATCAGAGATGTTTTGAG
>JALWKG010000190.1 GCA_027081565.1 Helicobacteraceae bacterium | reverse complement strand
CCAAGAGTCTTTGAGACCCACTATTTTGTTAAAGACAGGTTTTTCATCACTATAGTCAACAGGGTCTGCGTAGAAGTATCCTTCTCTCTCAAACTGAAATCGCTCGTCTGGTTTCTCAGTGATCACAGCAGGTTCGATCAGCGCAGACTTTATAACTTTTAACGAGTCTGGATTAATATCTTCAACGCCTTCAGGTGCTTCACAAGAGAAGAGTCTGTCATAGAGTCGTACTTCAACCTCTTTAGCTGTTGCCGCATCCACCCACTGTATGGCACTCTTGACCTTAATACCACTTGTGTCAGAACCACTTTTAGATGTAGGATGATAGTGTGCTTTTATCTCTGTTATCTTGCCATCAGCATCTTTGATGACCTCTTGACACTCTATGATATAAGCATGTTTAAGTCTCACAGGCTGCTCAGGAGTCAGACGGAAATAACCTTTTGAAGGCGCCTCTGTAAAGTCTTCACGATCTATATAGATCTCTTTGGAAAAAGGGAGTTTTCTTGAGCCCTCTTTAGGAACATCATCCGGATAATACGAAGCATCCAGCTCTTCACTGCCTTCATAGTTTGTGATGGTCACTTTAAGCGGGTTGATCACACACATGACACGAGGAACTTTAGTGTTCAAGTCATCTCTAATGCAGAACTCAAGCTGTGAAACATCAACCATAGAGTTTGCCTTGGCAATACCTATCTGCTCACAGAAAGTCAAAATAGACTCAGGGGTGTACCCTTTTCTCTTATATCCGGCGATCGTTGGCAGACGGGGATCATCCCAACCATTCACCACACCACTTTCTACCAGCTCCAGAAGTTTTCTTTTGCTCATGACTGTGTAGTTGATCCCCAAACGTGCAAATTCATGCTGATAAGGGCGTGGTGGCTCAAGTTCAAGTGTATCAAGTACCCAGTTATAGATATCACGGTTGTTCTCAAACTCAAGAGTACAGATAGAGTGAGAGACCCCTTCTATATAGTCAGAGAGACAGTGTGCGAAGTCGTACATCGGGTAAACCGACCACTCATTGCCCGTTCTAAAGTGATGGGCATGTCTGATACGATACATTAAAGGGTCACGCATCTTCATATTGGAAGCCGCCATGTCGATCTTGGCACGAAGGACATGTTCGCCCTCTTTAAACTCACCTTTTTTCATACGTTCAAAAAGATCCAAGTTCTCTTCCACACTGCGTTCAGCATACTTACTGCGCTTACCCGCTTCCGTCACAGTGCCACGATACTCACGAATCTCTTCTTCATCCAAGCTGTCAACATAGGCCTTGCCCATCTTGATGAGCTCTATCGCATAATCATAGATCTTAGGAAAGTAGTCAGAGGTAAAGTAGACAGTGTCACCCCAGTCAAACCCCAACCACTCTACGGCTTCTTTAAGTGCTTCTACGTACTTAGTGTCTTCCGTCGTTGGGTTGGTGTCATCCATTCTAAGGTTACAATGTCCATCATAATCACGCGCGATCCCAAAGTTTATAGCGATGGACTTGGCATGACCTATATGCGGAAAACCGTTAGGCTCAGGAGGAAATCTGGTCACAACCTCTTCATACTTGCCTGCTTTTAAGTCCTCAGCCACGATGGTACGTAAAAAATCTTTTCTCTCACTCATTATAATTAAACCTTTGATCTTGAAACTTTATAAGTGTGGCATTTTATCCAAGTTAAGGCTTATAGCGTCTTAGCTTTTTACTGAGATCAAAAGAAAATTTAGAGATGAAGACAACACTACATAATCTAAGGTTTAGAGGAGATCACATTTATAACACGCAACTACGTCTCTTCAATAAAACAACGCATAGGAAATCCCTCTTTTCGTGCCTACTGCTGCACAAGAGCAGCCTTGGTCTCTGCGATCTCATAGTTGTAAATACCGCACAGACCTTTGCCCTTGGTATGGATATCATGGGTGATAGCATCTGCTTCCTCAACACTTTTGTGAAATACGGTACTGATAATACGAATGCAAAACTCCCATGTTGTATAGTCATCATTAAGCATAAATACGGCGTATTTTTTAGGTTCACGTGTCAGAAGTTCAGACTGATTTTCAAGTTGTGTTGCCATGAGGAAAGTCTAGCATATTTAAAGAAGAGATGATGGATACAATAAGATAGCTTTTTATATACCTTTTTTACAGGAACAATATTTATATATTTAGAAAGTGGCCATTTAAACTCAGTGGGTTAGAATTCACCCGCAGAACATGCACTCATAAAGAGTGCAAGAAGTAATAAAGCTCACCTCTAATCGTTAAGTGCGCCGGCACTGATCCAATCTCGTATTGTGATGTATTCGCTATCACTTAACTGTACCCCACCGGTGTGACTAATAATACCTTTACCTTTTTGAAGCAAGCGAGAATTGGTCGGTGTTGTGGTATCTACAAACTGCATAGTTCCTGTGTAAGGAGGATTGTTTGTGATACTAAAGGTTCCACTATTGCCATGACATCCGGCACAGTTACTTGTCAGAATCGGTTGGACATCATTGGCAAACTGTGGCGCTGTAGTAGTTGTTGTGGTTGGCACAGTGACCGGAACAAAAGTTTTTGCCAATATGCGTCCCGGTGCACCATTTGCACCGGTCGAGGTATGGCAACTATTACAGTCAAAACGTGCAGTTGTATGTGAGTTTGTCTGTGAGCTGTTAACTACATTTGCATTGGCATCGAGTATCTCAACTGTATAGTTTGTAATACCGGCATTTAAGGTTGCATGAAAGTTGCCTGTTCCTCTCCCCCATATATAGTTTTCTGTGCCTGCCAAAGAAGCTAAGACTAAACGAAGAGAGTAGTTTTGTGCTACATTGCTTGCATCACCATTCAGTGCATCGATAGTTGTAAATATAGTCGCACCAGAATCAAAAATAACCTCATTTGAGCTTCCTGCACCATGGCATGACATACAACTTTCACCCTGATGGTGCAAAACTACTCCATTAGCCGCAATAATTAAGTCATCATCTTCTTCTCCATCTTCTCTTGTAGTTGCATCACATCCTATTAGTAGTAGTGTTGTCACTGCAACACTAAGTAAGTATGATAATTTCATTGTAATTCCTTTAAAGTTTAAATTATCTAACTTTAAGATAGTTTTATGAAGATTAAATGAAGATGGAAATTTTAGGGAAGAGATGATGGGTATGGCAAGACATTTAGCTCAGAAAAAAAGGGTCTATCATTGATTTTAGCAAGAGATAGAGATATTTTTCATCTCGAAGAGTAGTACCTAAAAGTCTGTGATATACTAACTATCTAGATAAAGGTGTGGCCGTAGGGGTCAGCTTTAGTAGCTTCACCAGAATTGCCGCCTTTGTCTCTTGCGCCATCTTAGGCCTTTGACTGGAATGGTGCCAAATACTGTGGCTCTGAACATAGACGTGAGTAAGATGGTTATTTTACACACAAGGCAGAGACATGACTTCATATATAACTCCTAATGAATTAAGAATCGGTATTGATATAGGTAGCTTGAATCATGCTGTAGCAATCAGTGATGATAAAGGAAATATTCTTAAAGAGTTTGAGATTACACATACAGATAAAGGCTTTGAATCTTTTTTTAAGATCATCGAAAAAGAAGCCCATGATAACCATGCAACACTCAGTATTGCAATGGAAGGATATAACGGTTGGGCACGACCTTTGGATGGACTCATACAAGCAAGAGGCTATAGACTTTTTAATGTCAATAATATCAAATTGGCACGCTATAAAGAGATCTTTCCAGGTGCTGCTAAAACAGATCAGGGAGTGTTATAAATTCTGCGTCAACACCTAATTTCTCCTAAGATTGTATCATAAACCTAAAGCGCCATCTAACCTCTCCTTGAAATGGATATTGAGCTGAGAGATGGTGAGACTCCAATTTCTAATGGGCATCGTCCATTTCTTCTCAGCATTACGGATTCCAGCATACAGCAGTTTCAATAAGCTCTCATCATTAGGGAAAGCACCCTTAGTCTTGGTCAGTGTTCTAAACTGGCGATGCACTGACTCGATGATATTAGTGGTATAGATAATACGTCTGATATCCTCTGAATATTTGAAGTAGTTGGTGAGGTTGTCCCACTTATTATTCC
>JALWKG010000189.1 GCA_027081565.1 Helicobacteraceae bacterium | reverse complement strand
CTCCTCATAAAGCAAATGATCGTTTTTTTCTTTATGCATTGAACGCATTTTATCCAAAGGCTGTGGCATGATCAGTGAATATGTTATTGTTTTCTTTCTATTTTTACAAATTATTTACTTTATTTTTCTTATCGTGACAAATTTGACAACAACACTCTTCATAGTGATGTCACTCAGACGGATAACAGACTATTTTTTCTCTTCTGTCGATATCGTTTCGCACAAAATACTTAACTCGAATAACTATCGCCCTGTCTCGATCCTGGTACCTGCATATAATGAGGAGAAGACGATCATCACTTCAGTACATTCGTTCCTGCGTCTGCATTTTCCGGAATATGAAGTTATTGTGATCAATGATGGCTCGACTGATGGAACGATGGATCTTCTCATTGATGAGTTTGAACTCTATGTCAATGAACGTCCTGTTAAGATGCAGATCGCCCATGAAGAGACCCATGCTGTATACCTCTCTGCACGCTATCCTGGATTGACTGTGGTGGACAAGGCCAATGGAGGCAAGTCAGATGCTTTGAACTGTGGGATCAACATCTCACGCTATCCACTGTTTTGCAGTGTAGATGCTGACACGATGCTGGAGTCGGATGCAATGATCAAAAGTATTATCACCTTTTCAGAAGACAGACAGGTCATAGCAGTCGGTGGAAAGATCGGTATTTTGAACGGCTGTGATGTGGAGAACAACAAAGTGGTACGAAAATGTGTCCCTAAAACCTATATAGAAGCCTATCAGGTCATTGAGTATGCCAGGGGTTTTCTGGCAGGAAGAACGGCATGGGACCAGATGGGTGCTCTGCTGATCATCTCGGGTGCCTTTGGTGTTTTTAGAAAAGACATCGTTCTCAAGATAGATGGCTATCGTCATACTATTGGTGAAGATTTTGACTTGTTGATACGTATGCATCGCTACAGCTATGATCATAAGGTCGCACATACGGTACGTTTTATTCCTGAGACTATGTGCTGGACTCAGGCACCCGATGACTACGCCTCATTGTTAAAACAGCGCAACAGATGGCATAGAGGACTTCTTGAAACGCTCTATCACAACAAAGGGATGATGTTTAATCCAAAATACAAAAAGGTCGGTATGCTGGCCATGCCTTATTTCCTGTTTATAGAAGCACTCTCTCCGATGATCACTGTACTTGGACTGATCTCTATTGTGATATTTTACCTTTTTGGTCTCTTGAACCAGGATGCGATCTGGATCTTTTTTCTGTTGGAATTTGTATGGGGTGCTCTGCTCAATATTGGTTCTTTGTCTTTGGAGTTCTTTGTGAAACACCGTTTTGTCAGTCTGAAAGATATCTATATTCTGCTATTTTACAGTTTGATTGAGCCTTTTTTTTATCGTCCACTGCTTAAGGTCGAAAGTTTTGTGGCAACCTTTAACTTTTTCAACACCTCCTGGGGCGAGATCAAAAGGAAGTCCATATGAACAGGGTACGAGTATTTTGGTTCTACAGTATTCGTGCAGTACTGTTTTTTCTATTTTTCAGTTTTTATATGATCATGTTCGCCGTCAATGCTGATCGTATAGAAGAGCATCTTGATCCGCTGAGCGCTTTTAAAAGTCCTCCTGTAAAGGTAAGAGATGACTTGTATGTTGGAAGCTACCCCACTGCTACAGAGCTCAAAAGGCTGCATCAGGAGTTTGGTGTTGAAAAGGTCATCTGTCTTTTGGATCCACGTTTTCCTGTCTCCAGAGAGTTGGCGGCCAATGAAAAACGTAATTGCGATAAAGAAGGGATACTGTTTGTCTCACTTGTGGCACGGGATTTTAAAAGATTTAGAGACATGCTTCCGATCATTTCGGAGATCATGGATGAGGATGACAAAGTCACCTATATCAATGCCTATTTCTTAAACAGGCAGGTTGAACATCTTAGTGTAGTGCTCGCATCTGGTGAAGAACAAAACCCTTAAATGCAGGATAATCGATAGGAGTCTCTAACAGCTTTTGTAGCTGGTTGTGCTGTTGATAGAAACTGAGATCACTGCCTTTGGTGGTATAGTGCTGAAGAAAAGTCATGTCACGACACTCTTTTTGGATTTTCTGAGCAGTGATGCAGGGCTTGGGTTGGCCAAGTTTATAGAGGTGGTGCTCTTCATCAGCAATGGGCATAAGTTCTACGCCAATACGCAGATATTTATGCTTCAAACTGGCATAAAGCAGCTCATGCTCAGAGATCTGTATCACTGCTTTGGCATTACTGCGGTAGCTCATCAAAACAGTCTCATCTGCTGTATCTATGATACTGTTGATCAGAGGTCTGTCTCTCCATCTTAGCGTATCGTACCAAAATGGTGTGACGACAGAGAATGCAAGTCTATGACGGTGCGTTTCCTTGGCAAGGGTATGGATGAGTGTCATAAACCTCTCGATGTGATCTTCTTTTTGGAGGTTGAAGCTTTTGAGAACATGCGGTTCAACATCGATCTCGAACCCGCTGACGATTTGCTCATGTTGATTGAGTGCAGCTATACGTTTGATACTCTTTTGAAGTCGTTTGGCATCGAAAATATCATGCGGATCACCATCGAGCCCAAAAATGGTAAACCCATTTTGATGAAGTGTTTTTGCTACTTTTTTATAATATTTCTATATTTGCAGATAAATTCTTTGTATGTGATGCTTTTTTAATAGAGGAAGATCAACATCATTTGGGGTCCATACCCAGACGCTTAAGTGCTGTTTGGAAGATATACCAGATGGAAAGCGAGTATGAAAAAGCAGGGATGTAACATTGATATCCTCTTTTTTGTCTGCTGTCAAGATTAGATATTTCAACTCTTTGAAATTGAGTTTTTGCGATGTCTGGTTGAGATGGACATGAGAGGAAAAAGGACCGATCTGGTAGTTGTCTTCTTTTAGAAAAAGGGTTTTGTCTGCTAACGCTACCTGACAGTCTTTACATTTTCCCTGGATGTCGAGGGTGTTGAAAGATGTCGCATCGAACCAGTTGTTCTGTGGTGCCAATGTGGCAATGGCCATGGTCTTGTTGGTGCGTTTTTGATGATAAAATTTCCATTTAGGCTGCAGGTAGATCTCTCTGCGGTTGCTTTTATTTGGAGTATCTTTGGGTAGTTTGTCGAGATAGACGATGTACTGTGTACCATCTGACAGCGTGACCTGATCAAGGTAGCTGCTTTTTGAGAGCAGTTTCATGTCAAGTGCAGATGCACTGATCATCTCAAAGGCAAAAAGAAATATTAATCCCGCTTTAATTCCCAATGGTTCAACCCTTTTTTGATATCGAGGACCATAAGATCGCCTTTAAGTTGTACACCAGACTGGCCTGGATGCAACTGTACCCCGGTAAGTACAAAACTGACATCTTCCATGTCAACAGCTGAAAAGAGCGTCAAATCGATCTTACTGTGACTGACATTGTAACGAAATACGATACGGTCACGCTGATCCCAGTAGGTTCCGACAGCTTTCATTGTATCGATCCATACATCATCGGGAAGCTGCTCTACAAATGAACGCTGAAAATCCAGGTCCAGGTTCTTGAGTTTTGATACTGTAAGATCAGGGTGGACCAAGAGGGTAAAGACACCCCCATGTCTGTACAGTTTTTCAAAGAGTTTTAACGCTTGATCTACACGAAAATAGAGTGGGGGAAAAGCTTCATCTTCGTAGGTCATCGGAAGTTCCCATATCTTGCTTTCATGAGAAAGTGTCTTGTAGTCATAGACATAGCGGTAGGGAAAATAGCTGAGTACATCTTCTGCTGAAAAACAGGAGCTGAAGCGGTAGCCGAGTGACTCCATGACCTGTGGGAGGTTAGGGTTGTAATAAAGGTGGCCGCTTCGAAAAGAGACGACCTCTTTGATACCGCTGCCCAGCAGCAGCTCTTTTGAGACCTTTAACTCCCCACAGAGGGTAGGATGTCCACTGTCTTTAAGGGCACTCATGGAAAAGGGTTTGTACTCGGGGTAATGTTCATTGCAGTCACCTTTGGGAAGTGTGAAAAAGTTTTCTGTATGCAAGACAGTATGCGACGCGACCTCAAAACCTTTTGCCTGGGCATCAAGAATGTACTGCAGTGTGTCTGCCTTGAAAAAAGGGTTG
>JALWKG010000188.1 GCA_027081565.1 Helicobacteraceae bacterium | reverse complement strand
TTTGTCTTGGTGTCTAGTTTGGCACTTTTAAGCAGTTGGGGCACTATTTTGGTTGAGAGCATGCCAGATAGTGCATGCTCAAGGTCATGGGTAGGAACCGCTTGAAAGAGCTTTTCAAGTTGTGATGCCAAAGTCTGTCGGTTGAAACGAGGGAGTAGGTTGACACCCACTGAGACCGCTTGATAGTTTGTCAGTGCTTCAGAAGCCTTTTGACTCAGGTCTAAAATAGAGAGACCGGAGATGCCATAGCGGGTAAACAGTGTGTCTCCCAACACTTTTTCTTCAGGTTTTCCATTAAGATAAAGCGTTACCTCTGCCATCACTTTGACCCCTGCCATCTTCTCGTGAAATTCTGACTCAAGATGAAGCTGTACTAAAGAGGGGTAGGGTGTCTCGACAGTGTGGCCAAAGTGTTGGGCAAAACTGTACCCATCGGCAGTTGCACCAAGTTGTGGTGCTGCCTGAGAACCCGTTGCAATAAGTACTTTGTAATAGGTTTCAAAACCATCATCTGTGTGGACACAAAAGTGTTCATTCTCTGTTGTGATGGCTTTCACGTGTTTCTGGGTGATGATCTTGACAGGAGTCTGTGTTAGAGCCTCTTCAAAAGCCATAACCACTGACTTGGCCTCGTTGGAGAGGGGATAACAGCGTCCATCTTCTTTAACATCTAAAAGCAATCCCAGAGAGAGTGCAAATTTTTCGAACACTTTAAAAGGCATGGACTCTAAAGCAAAAGCAGCAAAAGAGGGGTCTGCTCCAAAATAGTCTGTGACAAAAGCAGTAGTGTTGATGATGTTACATCGTCCATTACCAGAGGCAAGGATCTTTTTTCCTACACTTTTGTTATGTTCGTAAAGTGTGACATCAACTCCGGATTTTACAGCAGTAAGTGCTGCCATCAAACCGGCGGCACCACCACCAATTATGGCGACTTTTTTCATAACCTTATTGTAGCGTTTAAAGCTAGAGTTGTAGATAAGAGCAGGTCTCGAAGTGTCGCTACAAATATGAATGAATTGTAACAAGAAAAAAAGTGTATAATTTATTATCTTAAAACATTAAAGGATATAAAAATGACTAAAGAGCAGATTTTAGAAGAAGCACAGAAGCAGATCACTTCATTTCAAAAGCAGATCGAAGAGCTAAATTTAAAAGCAAAGGTGGATGGCCTTAGCAGTGATGCCAAAAAACTGTACGATGAACAGCGTAAAGATTTGGTAGCGATGTTAGATGAGGCTGAGAAGCAGTTTAGCTCTATAGGTGGCAAAGCCAGCGAGAGTTGGAAAGATACAAAAGATTTTGTTGAGTTGACACAAAAAGCACTCAAGCATTCATTTAACTACTTTATGTCTCACTATAAATAGTCTTAATACTATTTATCTAAGATCTCTTTGAGATCTTTTTTTCCCTTATACCCCATCTCTTTTTTAACAATACCTTCATCTCTATGGTTGACAATATAGGTTACAGGAACGATAGGCGTTTTGAACTGCTCCGGGAACTGACCTTTTTCACGATTTAAGATCAGTGGTATAAAACGTTTATGGATCTCAGCATTGATATTTATGTCTGACAGTGTGCGCTTTTCATACTTACGACACCAAGGGCAGTAGTTGGTGACCATAACAAAAAAGAGAAATTTATGGGCCTTTTTTGCCTTTTGTAAAGCGACATTGTAGTCGGTCTCATAGTTATATTTTTTAGCAAACTCTTCCAGGGTCTGTGCAAACATTAGTGTTGTCAGTAAGCTTAGTATTAAGATGATCTTCATTATTGATTGTCCTCAACATATTGGTCTGCAAACTGCTCTAATAAAAAGTCTACACTCTCATAAAGCTCTTCTTTAAGATCGTCCGGCTCTATAACATCACTCATCTGGTAGGTAATGGCAAAGACCTCTTCGTCATCATCCAATCGCCTCATCTCTTCACCCATGATCAAAGCGGTTTTATAAACCAAGGTGTCAGCCACTGAAGAGGTGGTGATCTGTATGACAAGAGGACGGGGAGAGTAACCTGTAGTATCGATATTTAGCTTTTTAGTCATGGCCGTAAGTTTTGAGACAAAGTCATCTTTATATGACTGCGGGACCTCTTTAGTGTTGATCTCCACCATAGGATAGACCTTTTTAATACCGGTTAGGATAAAGGGTGTTTGTGCCATGAGTAAAATAGGAAAAATAAGTAAAAGTAGTTTTTTCAAATGATAGCCTCTGATATAAGTATCTTTAATTGTAGCGAAACTCTGGGGAAAACTGTTTAGAGTTTCTATAGAGGTAGGAACTTTAATAAAAACTGCGTAGATAGTGAAGAGCGGTTGGATTGATTTGTTATGGGTAATTGATTATTTGTCTTAATAATAAAGCGAGCTTGCAGTCGTTGTTAATGTATGAGATAAAGTTTATTTGTATAGGAAATAGATAAGGGAAAAATAAGTGGCGCGGTGGATGATATGGCAAAGAAGGGTGCCGAGGGCACGCTTTTTGGCTAAAGTAATATAGATAAAGAGCTTAGCGATACTTTGATAGCGAAGTGAGTTTGAAGTCGTTGTTAATGTATGAGATTAAAGTTTGATTGTGTAGGAAATAGATAAGGTAAATAAGTGGCGCGGTGGACGAGACTCGAACTCGCGACCCCCTGCGTGACAGGCAGGTATTCTAACCAACTGAACTACCACCGCGCATATTTTAAAATGGTGGGCATTACAAGACTCGAACTTGTGACATCTACCTTGTAAGGGTAGCGCTCTACCAACTGAGCTAAACGCCCATTTTAAATTTTGACAATTATAAACACCTATTTGGCGACCCCTAAAGGATTTGAACCTCTGTTCTTACCATGAAGTGGTAATGTCCTTGGCCACTAGACGAAAGGGTCAAGTTGAACAACAAGTGTATATGGTGGGCATTACAAGACTCGAACTTGTGACATCTACCTTGTAAGGGTAGCGCTCTACCAACTGAGCTAAACGCCCAAAATTTTGCTTTTGTCTCTACTCTGCGTTAGTGTTTTCTTCGGATACTTAACGTATACCTCAGTCAAAACTGCCTTGATTAAAGAAAAAATCAATAATTTTGTATAAAACATTTAAATGGCGCGGTGGACGAGACTCGAACTCGCGACCCCCTGCGTGACAGGCAGGTATTCTAACCAACTGAACTACCACCGCATATTTATAATGTTTTAAAATGGTGTCCCGTGATGGATTCGAACCATCGGCATCCTCATTAAAAGTGAGATGCTCTACCAGCTGAGCTAACGGGACTCATAAACCGTAGCGGACTACTGTTTGTGAGGCGAAATTATAGGCAAAAGCTTCTTGGATGTCAAGGGCTTTTTACTAATTTGTGAAAAAAACTTTTTTAGCCCCTAAAATAAGCATTTTCAAGGCGGTGTGTGCACTCTGTTCCTGAATGTATTTTCGATCACCTTGGAAGTGGTGGGTGATGACCTTCTCATTAGTTGCTGATTTGAAACCTATAACAACAGTTCCTACCGGTTTCTCTTCACTGCCACCGTCTGGTCCTGCGATGCCACTGATGCCTAACGCATAATCTGCATTGGCTACGGTTAATGCACCATCACACATCTCAGAGACAACGGCTTCACTGACGGCTCCATTGTCTACTAGAGTTTTGTTCTCCACTGCCAACCAGTTCTCTTTTAAAATGTTGGAATAGGTTACCAGTGATCCTTCAAAAACAGAAGAGACCCCGGCATGTGATGTAAAGTAATAGGCCAGAAGCCCCCCTGTACAACTCTCTGCAAAACTGATCTTCTCACGACGCTGCTCTAAAATATTTATAATATGTTGCACCAAGTCCTCAGTGACGATGACATTTTCAGGATGTCTCTGTTGTAAAATCTCTATAAACTTCTCTATAGAACCAAAAGTGTTGCATCTCACTTCGACTTCAACCCACCCCTCTATCCGTTGTGAGTAGTTGAGTGTTACATCAAACTGTCTACTGAGTGTTTGTGTCGCATCAATAACCTCTTTGACGGAGTGTTCAAAATAGTGTAACCGTTGTATCTTGGTAATGTTTTGAAGATAAACTTTTGGCAACGCGGTGGACTCTTGAACCTCAAGAAGGTTGACCACACTCTTTTT